>JBDTAC010000101.1 GCA_039924845.1 Bacteroidia bacterium | reverse complement strand
GTAGAAGGGGCATGTCGAACCGGAAAACTCAACCGGGCTGCCGAGTTAATGTATCTGGAAAACAAAGGATTATAGGTTAAAAAAAAGGGGCAAAAATCTGTTTTAAAGACTTTGCCCCATAAAGGGTGGAATATGGGGCTCGAACCCACGACCCTCGGTACCACAAACCGATGCTCTAACCAACTGAGCTACATCCACCATTTAAAAAAACAGAGCGCAAAGATAGCTTTTTTCTAAAATCTCGAAACAGATTTTTTTTAATTTCTTTTTCTTTTTGGTTTGAACCAAAAAGAAACAAAAATTCAAGGCTGCGATTTCTCATTTCATTTTAGTTTCCCGAAAGCTATTCGTCGGGTGATTTCCTCGTATGCACTCGAAACTTCCCAATCTCATCACGCTTTCATTTTGCTAAAATTTTATTCGAAATAAAATGCCGAAAAAAAGGATTTGAAAAATTATTTTTTCGAACGACAAAAAAACGAAAACATTTATTTCCTTTTTTCTTGCAATCATTAATTTGGAATTGATTAATTTCGGGCTGTCTTTTTACAGCGTTTATTTCAATTAAAAAATATAAATAACAACCTTATTGATTATGAAAAAAATCCACAATTTTAGCGCAGGTCCTGCCATATTACCTGCGGAAGTATTGCAAAAATCTGCGGAAGCAGTTCTTAATTTCAACAATTCTAACATGTCTTTACTGGAGGTTTCGCATCGCGGAAAAGATTTTGTGGCAGTAATGGAAGAAGCGCGTTTCTTGGTAAAAGAGTTACTCGGATTGGGCGATGATTACAAAGTGCTTTTTTTGGGAGGTGGTGCCAGCACACAGTTTGCGATGGTTCCGTACAATTTACTCGGCTCAAAAGGTGCTGCGTATGTAAACACGGGCGTATGGGCTCACAAAGCCATTAAAGAGGCGAAAATGATTGGAAATACAAAAGTAATTGCGTCGTCGGAAGACAAGAATTTCAATTACATTCCTAAAAATTATACCGTTCCTACGGATGTGGATTATCTCCATCTTACTTCCAATAATACCATTTATGGGACACAAATAAAACATTTTCCAGACAGTCCTGTGCCGATGATTTGTGATATGTCGTCGGATATTTTTAGTCGTAAAGTAGATGCCAATAAATTCACCTTGATTTATGCAGGAGCACAAAAAAATATGGGTCCGGCAGGTGCCACAATGGTCGTTGTAAAAGAATCCGCACTTGGTAAAACAGGCAGAGAAATGCTGAGTATGTTGGATTACCGCGTTCACATAAAAGGCGAATCCATGTACAATACGCCTCCAGTGTTTCCGATTTATGTTTCGATGTTAACGATGAAATGGCTGAAAGACAATGGCGGCGTGAGTTGGATTGAAAAAATAAACAATGAAAAAGCAAAATTACTTTACAGCGAAATTGATAGAAACTCTTTATTTACGGGTACGACAGCTGTGGAAGATCGTTCCAATATGAATGTTACTTTTCTCATAAAAACAGAAGAAATGGGAATTGAATTTGATAAAATGACAAAAGAAGCAAACATCAGCGGCATTAAAGGACACCGTGATGTGGGCGGTTACAGAGCATCGCTTTATAATGCGCTTCCGCTTGAAAGTGTTCAAGTTTTGGTAGATGTAATGAAAGCATTTGAAAAAAAATTCGCGTAAGCAATTCATAAAAAAATAAAAAAATAAAATAATATGGGAAGAGCATTTGAACTTCGAAAAGGTCGTAAAATGAAACGTTGGGATGCCATGGCAAAGGGCTTCACCAAAATGGGAAAAGAAATTGCCATTGCTATTAAACAAGGTGGCACTGCCGATCCGGCGTACAATCCGCGTTTGCGTTTGGCTATCCAAAATGCAAAAGCCATTAATATGCCGAAAGACCGAATTGACGCGGCTCTTAAAAGAGCTTCGGCAAAAGATCAATCCGATTATGAAGAGATTGTATATGAAGGGTACGCGCCGCACGGAATTGGTGTTTTGGTAGAATGTGCTACCGATAATCCAACGCGAACAGTTGCGAATGTGCGCATGTATTTTTCGCGTGGCAACGGAGAGCTAGGAAAAACAGGCTCTTTGAGTTTTATGTTTGAAAGAAAAGGCGTGTTCCGAATTTCTTCGGAAAATGTGAATATGGAAGAATTTGAATTTGAAATGATTGATTTTGGCGCAGAAGAAATTGTTGCTGAAGAAGGCGAAATCACCATTTATACTGCTTTCACTGATTTTGGTGCGATGCAAAAAGCGTTGGAAGCGAAAAAGGTAACTATTATTAGTGCAGAGTTAGAGCGCATTCCCACCACTACAACAGAATTGACGGAAGAGCAACAACAAGAAGTGTTGAATTTAGTGGAGAAATTAGAAGAAGACGATGATGTTCAATCTGTTTATCATAATTTAAAATAAAATTTATGAAAAAAATTCTTGCCAATGATGGCATTGATGCTCAAGGAAAATCTTTATTAGAAAAAGCAGGTTTTACAGTTATCACCGAAAAGATAGCGCAAG
>JBDTAC010000100.1 GCA_039924845.1 Bacteroidia bacterium | reverse complement strand
ACAGCTGAACTTGCCTCACGCACAGCTGAACATGTCATACGTTTATCTGAACTTACCTCACGCACAGCTGAACTTGCCTCACGCACAGCTGAACTTGCCTCACGTTCATGTAAACGTGTCATGCGATAAGCTAAACGTATCTACCGTTTAGGTAAATTTTAGCTTCTTAAAATAAAAAGGAATCGCGTTAAGCGGAAATTAGTTCTTCGTAACGTTCGCCAATTTCGTTTAGCAAATCATTAATTTCATGGATGGAATTGCTGGTTACCAATTTTAAACGATACTCTTTAAAATGGCTCAAGCCTTTAAAATAATTGGAGTAATGACGGCGCATTTCGAGGATGCCGAGCACATCGCCTTTCCACTGAATGGACTTTTCCAGATGCTCGCGACAAACACTAATTCTGTTTTCAATGGTTGGTTTCGGAAGATGTAATCCGGTTTTCAAAAAGTATTTTATTTCATTAAAAATCCAAGGATATCCAATGCTGGCACGTCCAATCATAATTCCGTCAATACCATATTTAGTACGCATTTCCACCACTTTCTCCGGACTATCAGCATCGCCATTTCCGAAAATGGGAATCTTTATCCGCGGATTATTTTTGATTTCTCCAATCAATGTCCAATCTGCCTCGCCTTTGTACATTTGTTTGCGCGTGCGTCCGTGAATGGTTAATGCTTTGATGCCGATGTCCTGCAAGCGTTCCGCTACTTCCATTACATTTTTAGTTTGCTCGTCCCAGCCCAAGCGGGTTTTCACCGTAACAGGAAGTTTGGTGCATTTCACCATCTCGGAAGTCATCTTTACCATTTTGGGAATGTCTTGCAACAGCGCGGCTCCCGCACCTTTACACGCCACGTTTTTAACGGGACAACCGTAATTAATATCTATTAAATCAGGATGTGCTTTGTCGGCAATAATGGCTGCTTCTCGCATGGAATCAATGTCGCTGCCGAAAAGTTGAATGCCGATTGGACGTTCGTACTCGAAGATATCTAATTTATGTACACTTTTTGCAGCATCGCGAATCAAACCTTCGGACGAAATAAATTCGGTGTACATCAAATCGGCACCGTTTTGTTTGCAAACGGCACGAAATGGTGGATCGCTCACGTCTTCCATCGGCGCGAGCAACAAAGGGAAATCCGGTAATTCAATGTCTCCAATCTTCAGCATTTCAGAATATATTTATTTCGTTACTTTTACAAAAATAATCAAAAACGCAGACACATGAACACTCTGGCTCCTTTGGAAAAAAATTCCCCTGCTTCTCAATTCTTTATTTTGATGGGACTTTTTTTAGTTTGCTTGGTTGTTTTCTCTGTCTTGGCGATAATTGCAGCGATGCCTTTTGCACATATCAGCGGAATTAACGACATCGGGAAACTATCCAATTATGGCGACCCAGATGTAGTAATGGGTTTAAAAATGGCACAAGTTGTAAGTGCTGTGGGTTCGTTTATTGTTCCAGCCTTTTTGTTTTCGGTGTTGGCTTCCAGAAGTAAATTAGAATACCTCGGATTAAAAATTCCGCCCAACTTTGGGGCAATGCTTTTAGTCGGAATAATTATGTTGGCTGCCATGCCTTTTATCAATTGGATGGCAGATTTAAACAGCCGATTGGTGTTGCCGGCTTCTTTATCCGGATTAGAACATTGGATGAAAGACAGTGAGGCGAAGGCGGGCGCACTTGTGCAAGCGTTCCTTAACGATAAGAGTATACACGGATTGTTTTTAAATTTATTTGTTATTGCTTTTCTGGCGGCAGTTTCCGAAGAAATCTTTTTCAGAGGAGTGCTGCAAAAGATACTCATTGCTTGGACTAAAAGTACCCACTCCGGAATTTGGATTGCCGCCATTGTGTTTAGCGCGTTTCATTTCGAATTTTATGGTTTTGTGCCACGTATGATGATGGGCGTTTTTTTGGGTTATATCTATGTTTGGAGTAAATCTATTTGGATACCCATGTTTGCTCATTTTGTAAATAACGGGATGGATGTATTGCTTACTTTTTTAGAACAACGGAATAAAGTACCAAAAAATATTGATCAATTAGGAACCGCTACGAACGATTGGTGGCAAGTAGTAGCGAGTGTTTTACTAATAGGAGTAGGCACTTTTGTTTTCTACAAATGGATGAAAAAGAAAGAAAAGCCGGAATCTATTCCGCTCACATAAATCGGCTATTATTTTTGTTTACATTTGCAAACATTTTTTTCGGAGAGGTGTCAGAGTGGCCGAACGAGCAAGCCTGGAAAGTTTGTATACTCGCAAGGGTATCGAGGGTTCGAATCCCTCCCTCTCCGCTGAAAGAGAATAGAATTAGATTAGTCACGTCTTTTTTCAGTTTTGCCTTACGCAATTTAACTATCAAAAGAAGGCTTTGAAAAATTATTTTTCAACCTCTTCTTTGCAGCTCTTAACTTTTGCGTTCTTCTTGCAAAAGCATTTGCATGGCGTGTTGCATCGAGCCGGCTGCGGTAACTTCGCCAGCGTTCACAAAAAATATTTCGTCTGCATTTTCAATTGTATTTAAGCGATGAGCAATTATTACACGCGTAGTTGAGGAAGGAAGGTTTTTCAATATTTCTTCTAACAATTGTTCTGTAACAGTATCTATATTGGCAGTAGCTTCGTCTAAAATTAATAATTCAGGATTTCGCAAAACAGCACGAATAAAAGCAATGAGTTGTTTTTGTCCTAAGCTAAGTGTATCGCCACCAGAAGATATTGGCGTGTCTAATCCTTTTTCAAATTTATCTAACAATACTGTTAGATGAGCATCCGCAAGTAATTGCTGCAATGCTTCGTTGGAATAATCTGTATAGAGCGCATTGCCATACAAAATATTTTCTTTCACAGAACCAGTAAACAAAAATGGATCTTGTAAAATAAAACCTATTTTTTGACTGCGTTCTGCGGGAGAATAAGAGCGAATATCTTTTCCGTTTAGCAATACGGTTCCTTTTACAGGATCGTACAAACGCGCAATTAAAGAGGCACTTGTTGTTTTTCCGCCACCAGTAGGACCAATAAAAGCGTAAGTTTTTCCGCGTTCCAATTTAAAATTAATATCATGTAAAATTTCCTTGCTGTCGGCATAACTAAAATAAACATCTTTAAATTCGAGCAAAGCGGAAGTAGAATTTTCGTAAGTTTTTATTTCTTCTATTTTCAAATCAGAATCTAAATTTAAAATAGTAGAAACTCTGTCCCAAGCTGCCAGCGCGGTTTGGAAACTCGCCCACAAAACTGCCAATTGTTGCAATGGTCGGTAAAAGCTGTTGGAATACGCTAAAAAACTGATGAGCAAACCAACAGTAAAACTTCCCGCTGCAATTAAATAAATACCGTACACCAACAAAATAAGTTGTGCCATATTGGTAAACAATCCGTAAACAGGCATTAATAAATTATTCGCCAATCCAGCACCAATAGCGGTTTTATAATTTTCGTGATTTACTTTGCTGAAACGATCTCTGAAATAATCTCTGCGATTAAAAGCAATAATTGTTTTAAAATTATTTAAACTTTCCTGAATTTCCGCGCTCATTCCGCCAACTGTTTTTAGGTTAGCCGCATTTTTCCGTTTTACCCAAACTGAAATTATTTTTGTAAAAATGAAAATAAATAATGCTGGAAGTAAAGAAGCTGCACCTAATTTAGGTTGAATACTCAACAGGAAAATTCCTGCGCCAATCATCAACATAATGCTGCTTAAAAAACGCATCAACGATTGCGAAAAAAACTGATTCAATTTATCGGTGTCGTTATTGATACGCGAAATTAAATCGCCTGCTTTATTTTGATTAAAAAACGAAACAGGTAATTCCTGCAACTTCGTAAAAACCGCATTTCGCAAGGTGTATAACATGCGCTGACCAATACTTCCCATTAATTGTGTTTGCAGATAATTGGCGATAACCGCGACAATGTATATCACAAGCAAAATAGCCGAATTGACCAACACTCCGTGCATTTGTTTTGTTTCGATGTAATGGTCAATCGTATATCCAATTAGCAAAGGACCTAATAAATTAAGCACTGCATTAATGACGATAGCGATGACAGCAATGATGACGTTTTTTTTCTCATCAACAATAAATGCAAATAGTTTTTTGAGAGTTACCCACGTATTTGTTTTCTTGGGCTGTGCAGCTTGTATGTCGTAGAGATTATACTTCATAGCTGCTCGTACTTCTTTGTGATTGATAAATTTGAACGTATTCTGGACTTGTTTTCAGTAATGTTTCATGCGTTCCTTTTGCGACAAGTTCGCCTTGCATCAATAAAATAATTTGATCGTACTCTTTTACAGGATCTATTTGCTGCGTAATGGAAAGTAATGTGATATCAGGATAATTTTTTCGAACGTTTGCTAAAATCTTTTTTTCGGTTTGCGCATCTACACGAGCTGTAAAATCATCCAACAATAATATTTTAGGATTGATTGCCAAAGCCCGCGCCAACATGACACGCTGTTTTTGTCCGCCTGAAAGACTGTTACCTCGTTCAGAAATTACCGTATCCATTTTTTCTGGTAGCGCTTCAATAAAGATATCCAACTCGGCAGTAGCAATCGCTTTTTGCATCGCTTCATCGGTAACCGCTTTGTTAAATGCAATGTTTTCGCGCATGCTCATATTAAAAATAATACTGTCCTGAAAAACAAAACCAATTTGACTGTAAAAGCTTTCTTTGTTGTAATCGGCAATGTTGTTGTTATCAAATTTTATCGAACCTTTTTCGGGTTGAATTAATCCTGTGAGCAAATAAAATAATTGAGTTTTTCCGGCAGCAGTTGGTCCGATAATAGCTGTTTTCGTTCCAGCTTTTACTGAAAAAGAAATTTCTTTTAATGCCGGTATATCACCATACGTTACTGTAATGTTTTCCAGTTCAATGTTTCCTTTCAGCGAATTTTTAATGCTTCCTTTATCCTCTACTTCTTTTATTTCCAACACATTTTGAATTCGTTGGTACGAAGCACTTGCCATTGCAATTACGTTGCTCATAAAACCAATCATAATAATTGGAAAAATAAGTAATGCGATATAACTGTTGAATGCGGCAAAATCGCCCAGTGTCATTGTTCCGCCAATAACAAAATGTCCGCCCAATGCTAAAACGGTGAGCATCGCCAAATTGGAAACAAACGTAACTAAGGGAATAAGCGTTGCAAAAAGCCGTAAGATGGAAAGTCCAATACCCAATGCTTCCTTATTTGCAGAAATAAATTTATCGTATTCCGGCTGTTGCGAATTTAAAACACGAATGAGTGCAGCGCCCAGAACACTTTCGTTAATTACTTTGTTGAGCCAATCAATAACACCTTGACTTCTTTTAAAAAGTACGCGTACTTTTACTAACACAAAATAAAATACCGCTCCTATAATTGGAATAATAGTGAGTACTGCTAAAGCCAATCGCCAATTAATACTTATTAATAAAGCACTCGCTCCGATTATGATAAAAAGCGAAGACGCAATAGAAACGATGGCTTGCGAAACAAATGTTTTGATGGCATCTACATCAGAAGTAAGATTGGTAAGCAAGCGTGAAGGCGAAATTTTCTCTACATACGCATACGATTGTTGCGAAATTTTAGCAGAAAGTTTTTGACGCAAATCGCGCGCAACGCGCTCAGAAGCGTAGGTTTGCACAATGCTTTGTAAGTACGTAAAAATAAATATCGAAACAGCGGCAATACCAAATTCAAAAATTATTTTTTTGAAAATTAAATGTCCAGCGGAAAAACTATCAATGCCATTGGCAATAATTTTTGGAATAACTAAACTAATTCCATTGCTAAAAAAAGTCAATACAATAAGCCAAATTATCAAACCAGAATAAGGTTTGAGTAAGCTTAACATACTTGGCTTTCGAGCTTTTTTTGCAGAAATTATTTTTTCCGTTTCAAGCATTTTTACTTTATTGCTGAAAATTTTTCAATTAATCTTTTTGATTTTATTTTTGCATTATCGGCAAGCAAATACATTATCGGAACCACAATTAAGGTGATGACAGTGGCAAACGACAAACCAAAAATCATTGTCCACGAAAGTGGTCCCCAAAATGCAACGCTGTCGCCACCAAAATAAATGTGCGGATTTAATTCTGTGAACATCGTAACGAAATCAATATTAAAGCCAATAGCCAAGGGAATCAAGCCTAGTATAGTTGCGGTAGCAGTTAAAATTACGGGAGTCATCCGCGTTTTTCCGGCTTCAATAATAGCATCCAATGTACTAACCCCTTGTTCTCTCAAAAGGTCAGTAAATTCCACTAATAATATTCCGTTGCGAACGACAATTCCCGCTAAGGCAATAAAACCAACGCCCGTCATCACAATAGACATATCCATTTTAAAAATAGCGAATCCGAGCATCACTCCAATCAAGCTAAAAATAATTTCGCTCAAAATAATAATTGGTTTGCTGATGGAATTAAATTGCGTAACCAAAATCAATAAAATTAACATGAGTGAAATGAGCATCGCGTGACCTAAAAACGAAGCCGTTTCTTGTTGGTCTTCTTGTTCTCCACCCATTTTTATTGTTACGCCATCCGATGCTTTGAAATTAATTAAGTTCGCCTGAATATCCGCGACTACTTTGTTGGGGTTAAATCCGCTAAGCACATTGGATGTAAGCGAAATGAGCGGTTTATTGTTTTTGCGTTTGATACCTCCGTAAGAAGAGGAATAGTGAATTTTCACAAAAGCGGACATTGGAACTTGGCGAATTTTTCCGCCCATATTCATATCACGATACGTAATTTCTAAATTGTTTAAGGCATCAATATTATCACGTTGATTTCTTTCATAACGCAGCTCAATTGGATATTCATCATTCGCATCACGAAATTTAGAAACTTCTTTTCCGAAAACGGCATTCCGAATTTCCATTCCGATTTGTGCCGTTGAAATGCCTTCTCTGTTGGCGCGTTCGCGATCAATATCAAAAATAATTTCTGGTTTATGATTTTCTAAATCAGAGCGCAAATCTTCTATTCCGCCAATTTGCAAAGAATCTATGTAATGTTTTAATTTGGTAGAAGTGCTCACCAAATCCTCAAAATTATCGCCACTTATTTCTATGTCAATAGGCTTTGGTGTTGGCGGTCCGCTTGCTTCTTGATCTACCGAAATCTGAACGCCTGGCATATCTTTTACTGCTGCGCGAATTTTATTCAGATACAAGCGCGTAGAAACTCCGTTCCGTTTCCCGAATTCCACAAACGAAACACTTATTTTTGATTTATTAGAATACGTTCCTTGATCATTTTCTTGCGGATCGGTAGCACCAACTGCAACGTTAGAAATAACGGATTCTACAACCGGATTGTATTCGCCAGGTTTACCTTCTCCAATTACATTATATACTTCACTTTCTACTATTTTCGTGATGGAATCGGTGTATTCTTGATTTGTTCCGACAGGTAAATTGAGATACACGTACACAAAATTAGGATCCGACTGTGGGAAAAAAACCACGTTCGGAGTTCGCACCGCAAAAAGAAAAATAGCTAAAACAAAAAGTAGGAAAGTTCCGCCAAGTACAGATTTAGGATATTTCAACGCTTTCGCTAAAATATTTTTATACTTCTGTTGAATAGAGGGCCAGGTTTTTGTTTGGAATTTTTTGATTGCACTCATTAAAACCAATCGATAAAAAATATTTATCAATAGTAAAAAAACAAGGAAATTTCCCATTCCAAAAGAATGTGTCGCATAAAATAATAACGCGAGTGCCAGAAAAATAATACTCGTAATTTTTAATCCTTTGTGGCTTTTTTTCTCGCCTGTTTCAGGCGGATGCGGTTTCATAAATGCTACTGCAAACACCGGATTGATAATATAGGCAACTACCAAAGAAGCCGTTAATGTGATGATAAGTGTAACGGGTAAATAAAACATAAACTTACCAATGATGCCGCCCCAAAAAGCAAGTGGAACAAAAGGTGCAAGCGTAGTAAGCGTTCCGGCAAGAACAGGCAAAAATATTTCTCCAGCAGCCATTTTTGCAGCTTTCGCAATCGGCACTTTTCCATTATCAAAAATACGATGCGTGTTTTCAATTACCACAATGGCATCATCCACCACAATACCGAGCGCTAATAAAAAGGCGAACAACACAATCATGTTTAAAGCAAAACCAATACTCGGTAAAATTAAAAACGCGATGAACATGGAAAGTGGAACCGACATAGCAACAAATAAAGCATTTGTTCCACCCATAAAAAACATCAGAATAATAGTTACTAAAATAAATCCGATGATAATGGTATTTATTAAATCGTGAAGTGTAGAGCGCGTTTGCGAAGATTGATCTCCGGTAAGTGTAATTTTTAAATCTTTCGGGAAAGTTGTTTTTTGGAGTGTCGCTACAATATCTCTGACTTTATCCGAAGCTTCAATTAAATTTTCTCCAGCACGCTTAACAACATTTAAGGTAATTACATTTTTACGATCTAAACGCGCATAACTTATTTGGTCTGCAAACGTATCTTTAACATCGGCAATATCTTTTATATAAACCGTTCCGCCAGCCATTGAGCGCACTACAATATTTTTTATTTGATCTACATTTGTGAATTGTCCGTTCACACTCAAGGAACGATTCATGCCATCCATTTTAACCGTTCCGCCCGAAATAGTAATGTTTTCGTTGGCAACAGCATTGGAAATGTCGTTCATGGAAATTTGCGCGGCTTCCATTTTAAACAAATTCACGTTGATTTGTATTTCCCTATCCAGGGCTCCAACTTCATCCACACGTGTAATTTCGGGCATTGCCTCGATTTGATCTTTTATATCATCGGCATATTTTTTCAATTTATTGAGATCGTAATTACCGGAAAGATTGACGTAAATAATTGGCATTTGTGATATATCCGCTTGTATCACTTCTGGATCATGCGGTAAATCACTTGGCAAGTCGGTACGCGCTTTGTCCACTGCATCTTTCACTTCTTGTTTGGCAACATTTACGTCCACGCCGGTGTTAAATTCGACTACGATACTAGAATAATCTTGCACCGAATTACTGGTGAATTTTTTTATTCCCGAAATTCCTTTGATTTGCTTTTCGATTTGTTTAGTTACCAAATTTTCCATGTCCGTTGGAGAAGTTCCTGGATAAATGGTGGTTACGTAAATAGTCGGAATAACAATGTCTGGAAATTTTTCTTTTGGTAAACCAATGTAAGAAGCAATCCCTGCCAAAGTGATAATAATGGTTACAATAAATATGCTGGTGCGATTATTTATAGACCACGTAGTTGGTTTAAATTCTTTTTCTAAATCTTTCATCTGAAAATTATTTTTTCGACACTTCTATTTTTAAAATTTCACCACATCTCCCGGATTCAATCCTTCGTAACCTACTGTAATCAACTTATCTCCAGCATTCAATCCTTGTAATACTTCTACTGTTCCGTTGTAAATTCTTCCAACAACGATGGCTTGTTTTTCGGCAATCGTTTTGCCGTTTTTAGTAGTTGCGATGTACACAAAATCTCCGTCTTGCGAAGATTGAACGGTGTTTACAGGAACCGAAATCGCGTTAGCAGAACTGTAATCTGAAATTTTTAAAATCGCTATCATATTCGGATGGTAATTAATGTTATCAGAAGGTAATTTCACATCCACCGCAAATGAGCGATTAAGCACGTTGATTACCTTTGATACATAGTTGATGGTACTTTTTAATTGCGTTTTTAAATCTGGAAATAAAACGAGTACGCTATCGCCTTTATGTACTTTAGAAATATAACTTTCCGCCACATTTCCTTCTACTTTTAATTCGGAAAAATTAACCACACGAATCGTCGGCATCCCAGGTGCAACAGATTGTCCGAGTTTAATGTCAATTTCATCCACTATTCCGTCAATCGGCGATTTTAGCTGTGTCATATCCAATTGTTGTTGCAAGGTTGCTTGCTTTTTTATGAGTGATTCATAATTATTTTTCGCGCTTAAATATTGTACTTCTGTTCCGATTTTTTGATTCCATAAATTTTTTTGTTTCTGATATATGGTGTTAGCGAAGTCTTTAGCTGTTTGTACTTCTTGCATGCTTTGTCGGATGACTCCATCATCCAATTGCGCCAACAATTGTCCAGTTTTTACTTCATCGCCTTCGCTAACCATTATTTTACTAACTACACCCATTGTTTGCGAACTTACGTTGATGTCTTGTTTTCCATCCACGCTGGCTTGTACTTCAATGAAATGGGTAAATAAGCCCGGTTGAACAGTTGTAACAGAAACAAATTTTTGTTTTGAATTTGTTGAATCTCCTTCTGCCAAATGGATAGACGTTTGCAAAGAATCTATTTTTGTTTGAATCACAGCTTCCTGTTTTTGAAGTTTTGCTAAATCGGCTTTTTGTTTATCCAAGGATTTATTTTTCTGTCCAGATGAACAAGCAGCTAAAATGGATATTCCTGCGATTGCGAAAATTATTTTTTTCATTTTTTAAAGTATATACGTGTTGAATTATTTCTGTTTTACTAAAGTTCCTTCTGATTTTTCGAATTCTATTTTTGCGATGAGCGCATCGTACAAGGCGCTATAATAGTTGGTTTGCGCTTCTTTCAAAGAAGTTTCCGCAGTAATCATTTCAATATTAGAGCCAACCCCTTGTTCGTATTTTTTCTTCGCAACATCGTCCACATTTTGTGCCAACGAAATATTTTTTTTCTGGATTCCCAAGCTGGCAGTAGCATTTTGTAAATTTATTTCTGCATTCGAGAGTTGGAAATCAATGCTTTGTTCTAAAGCGTGGAGATTATTTTTGGCTTGCAACACACCAATTGCGGACTCTTGCACACGAAAATGTTTTTGAAACCCATCAAAAATAGGAATTCCTACTTTGAGTCCGATTAATTGCGTGGCAAACCAAGTTTTATTGGGCTCAAAAACATCAAACTCATTGCGCTGCGCCTGTTCAGAAACGCTTCCGTAAAGTGCAACAGAAGGTAAATAATCAAATCGATTTTTTTTCAATTCCAATTGTGCTGCTTTCAATTGCGTTTGCAGCAAAGAATATTCGATTCGGTTGCTGTAATTAAATTTTCCGGAAGATTCTGCAATAGGTGTAAAATCAACTGCTCCCAAACTATCTGTAAGGGTCAATTGTTGGTCTTGTGTCATCCCCATTTGGTATTTCAATAGCGCATCGCTTAATTGAATCAATCGTTCTATTTTTTCTCTTTCTACCGCCGTGTTATTATATGTTACCATGATTCTGTCCAAATCAATTTGTTCTGCAAAACCATTGTCGTGCATTGTTTTAGTTTCGTTTTGCAAAGTTTCCAACCGAACTAAATTGGCGCTAATTAATTTAAGTTGCTCCTGACTTACTAATACCGAATAATAAGCCTTTGTTACCGCTTCTGCCACTTCAATTTTAGTGCGTTGTGTCGCTTTCTGCGAAAGCTCACGATATACTTTTGCTGCTTGCAAGCCCACTAAATAGCTGCCGTCAAAAAGAATTTGTGATGCATCTAGCTCGCCAGTGGCATTGTATTTTGTTCCAAATTTCAATCCGATAAATGTTCCGGCAGGACCACCGAAAAACTCTGCAGGAATTAATTGTGTTGGCAATTGAATAAAATCTTTTGCGTCTAAATCGCCTGTTATTTGGGGTAATCCGATACCTCGAATTTCTTTTACTTTTTGTTCCGCTGCTTGTTCCGAGTATTGTGCATCAATAATACTTGTTTGATGTTGCAGTGCGTAGTCAACCGATTGTTGCAAGGAAAAAACATGGCTGGTTGTATCGGCAGCTTGTTGTGCGTAAACGGTAGTTCCAAAACCAAACAACAAAGCAATTATTTTTATTTTTTTTCTTTTCATGAGTCAAAAAATTATTTTTTCGAAGGCTTTATTCTGCCATCATTTTTTTATATTTTTCGATGAGTTTATGTCCTTTGATGGTAGTAATTCCGTGTAAAAAATGATTTAGCAATTCCATTTGTACTTCTTTCAAATCAAATTTTTGCGGATTAAAAATCGTAGGCACTGAAGCCATTTCCACTTCTTCCAAACGCAAACGCACCATTATTTTTACATCGATGTCTTCTCTATATAAACCTTGTTCAATGCCTTTTTTCAGATTGTCTTCCACCAATTTAGAAATATGATTTTCCTTAAAATTTTTGAACAATTGCCACGCTTCCGGATGGTATTTTTGTAAATCGTACACCACCGTCGGATTCATGCGAGCAAACATCACACGAAGTTGGTGCATCATTCCCACCATTTCAAAAACGGCATCTTTGGAGTTTTTTGCAAGCGCTTCACATTCAAGAATATTGCCTTTAAAATGTGCCGTTGTAAGCGCTAAAACAATCTCGTCTTTGTTTCTGTAATAATTGTAAATGGTTTTTTTCGACATCGAAAGTTGTTTCGCAATGTCATCCATCGTAACGCTTTTGATGCCGTATTTGAAAAAAAGCTCGATGGCAGTCTGCAAAATTTTTTCTTCGGGGTTCATGTCTTTTTAAATTTCGCGACAAAACTACGGAAACTATTTTTGTTCTGCAAGTTTCCTTTGAAAAAATATTCTTAACAATGCTCCGTTTTAATTTCTATTTTTGACTCCTATTCTTTTTTAATTCTACAACAAATCGCTGCACAAAAATATATCGAAGAAGATTTAGTTGCCTTCCTTAAAAAGAAGGATGCGAGCGGTTTTGAAGTTATCTACGATAATTATTCTACTGCTTTGTACGGTATTATTTTTCGGATTGTAAACTCGGAAGAAATAGCGCGCGATGTGATGCAAGAAGCATTTGTAAAAATTTGGAACAAAGGCGAAACGTATGATGTTTCCAAAGGCAGATTGTTTACGTGGATGCTTAATATCACTCGAAATTTAGCCATTGATACGATTCGTTCGAAAGATTTTAAAAACAATCATCAAATCCAAAACATAGACGATTCCGTAAATAGGGTGAACAGACAGATGAATACGACCACTAAAGTGGATCACATCGGACTGAAAGAAGTAGTAGAAACATTAAAAGAGGAATACAAAGAATTAATTGATTTATTATATTTCGGCGGATATACGCAAGAAGAAGCGGCGAAGAAATTAAATTTACCATTGGGAACAGTAAAAACAAGAGCACGATCAGCAATTAATCAATTACGAAGTTTATTAAAAGTAAGCATTTGAACACAAAAGATTACATATCGTCAGGCATTTTAGAAATGTATGTAATGGGTGTTACTTCTCTGGAAGAAACCCGCGAAGTGGAAACTTTTGCCCAACAACATGCTGAAATAAAAGCGGAAATTGAATCCATTCGCAAAGCGATGGAAAATTATATTTCTGGTACTGAAAAAAATCCTCCAGCTGATTTAAAAGAAAAAATATTTTCTGAAATCAAAAAAGAAAGCCTTCAAAAAAATAATTTTTCGAAAGACGCAAAAGTAATTCCGCTGAATCCGGATTTCAATAAATCCGAAAATAAATCGCAATTCATTAAAAATTTATTGGTGGCTGCATCGCTTGCTTTGTTAGTTACCAGTGCTGTTTTCAATTATGTGTTTTACACGAATTGGAAAAATACCGAAACGCAATTGGTTTCTGTAAACGGAGAAAAGGACGGTTACGCGATGCAAATGCAAGTTCAAAAAACAAATTTCGAAGAGACCTCGAAAACAATGGCTTTGCTTACAGATACAGCCAATAAAATTATTAAAATGAAAGGAATGGCTATTGCTCCGCAAGCAATGGCAACGATTTATTGGAATCCAATTTCTCAAACTGTTGCAATTGACGTGAATAATTTACCGATGCCACCATCCGATAAACAATATCAATTATGGGCAATTGTAGATGGGAAACCAGTGAGCGAAGGCGTTTTTGAGATGGGAAATAAAACCGTTCAAATGATGCAAAAAGTATCCAACGCACAAGCTTTTGCTGTTACACTCGAGAAAAAAGGCGGAAGTCCAACACCTACAATGAGCGCAATGTACGTGCTGGGGAAAGTATAGTTTTCAAATTTTTTTAAAAGACAAAACACACACTAAAAAAGGGTGCCGAAAAAATAATTTTTCGATTCTCTTTATTTACGTTCAAAAAATAATTTTTAGAGACGTTTTATTTCTGTAGAAAATTTTTTGTGAAAAAATCGGAATATTGTTTAGTCGTGTGAGTAGCGTATAAAATGCGGAAATTAGCTTCCGAAATCATAAAATCGTTGTACTTATTTTTAGTGAGAAGCGCCAAAATATCTTTGTCTTCATTTATAAAATTGTAATAATTCATTGCGGGCGCCATACCGCTAAATTTTTTCACATAAATTAATTGACTCTCTCCCATCAGAATAGAAGTTAGACCCAATTGTTGAGAGCTGAAGGAATTATTATTCATGTCGGATACGGCTGATTTGAATTTATTTTCATCAAATTTATCGACATTTACCACAATTACCCAGTAATAATCTGCATCTTTATCAAAAGTATAGGTATCTGCTTTTGATAAACTGTCTGCGGCAGCTTTCGCTTTTTCAGGATGTTGCGATAACTGGATAGCATTTAACATATTTTGAGCTTCTTTTGATACTGGATCTTTCGGATATTTAATGGTTACTTTTTGAAGTGCATTTTGGAAGGCATTAACGTCTTGTGTTCGTCCGATACAAAGGGCTTCCAAGAAAGAAAATTTCGGCATCAATATACTCTTTGAATACAAGGAATCCGCTTTTCGACAACGGTTAAGGGTTTCCGAATAATTAGCCATTTGGTACGTTTTATAAGTGCCTACGTAAAAGCTGTCTACTTCCGATGCAACGAGGGCATTCTCTTTTTCATATTCTGGATTTTTAATAATTTTTGCATATTCCGTTTGGGGATAATTATTCAGCAAAATGTTTTTGTAGTAATCGGCTTTTTCGGTATTGTTTTCATCCAAATAAAGTCGGTATAATCGATAATAAACCGGCACTTCATATTTATTTTTTTGAAATCGGCTATTCAATGTTTCAAAGGCGCTGATAGCTTTTTCATCGTTCTCCAATTGTTCTTTGTAAATGGATCCCAAGTTAAAATAGGCTTCAATAATTTCATCTGTTGCCTTTTTCTGCTCTGGTTCCGTAAGCGGAATGTCTTTCAAATAATACGCTCTGTTTTTAGGGTCTCTTGCCGCTTTTGCAGTTGGATTTTTGGTATTAGAGGAGTCGCTACTCACAGAATCCTCGCTCGCTACTGCTGTCATTTGTTGCTGTTTGGTACTTCTGCGCCAATCGTCTTCCAACGGACGGTTTCCCCATTTTTTTACAAATTCCGAAATTCCGAAACCAACAGTTGTTTGATTGTAAAAATACCAAATGGTCGGATCTGCTTGCTGACCCGATGTTTGTTGATTATTCTGACTTAAAAAATTATTGTTTTGTTGTTGATATAATTTTTCCTCTGCCTTCTTTTCTTCTTCTTGTTTTACGCGCGCAATAACGGTGTCAATGGCAACATCTCTGTCTTTTTCGGACATACGCGCTAATTTTAATAAACTGTCTTGGCGAGAAATAATATCCAAATTTTTTACCAGAACGGTTAAATTTTCTTTTTTATTGACAATGAGTTCGTAATTCGGATAATCTTTTGGAAGCAAGGTAACCGTACTGTCGTAATAAGCTTGTGCTAATTTATATTCGGGAGCATCGAAAAAAATATCTGCCAATTTTAAATAGGACCGAGCTTTCTGATTGTTATTCGAAAAACTGGCTCGCACAGAAAGTTTCAAATAATTAATCGTAAGCGGAATATTCTGTTCTCTTTCGGCAATTTCAGCCAAGGCATAATAAATTTGATCGCGGTATTCATTATTTTTACTATCCGTTAGCATTTTTTCCAATTGCTTTTTAATCAATTTTGCGTTTTTCTCATCGCTGATATCAAATAGACCCGCAATGTTCATTCGCGCATTAAAAACCATATCGTAACTCGGATGCCATTTGATGCAATCTTTAAACAATTGTACCGCCTTTTTGGTGTTTTTTTGTCGGGCATACAATTGTCCTAAAATAAAGGCATAGCGGGCTTTCACACGTTTTTTATGTGTTAGCACGATGGCTTTTGTGAGCCACTTAATTGCTTGTGCATCGTTGCCCAAGTGCATGCAAAAATCAGCCGAAACAAGTGCCAAATCACGTTTATATTTTTTTGGAAATTTTGGTTCGTTGTATAAAAAATCGAGTAAATCACCTGCCGACGAAGGCATTTCCATTTCGTTGTAGGTACGCACTTCCCACATCATCGCTTCGTATTTAAGTGGTGATTTTTTGTATTCTTTCGCTACATAATCAAATGATTCAAGTGCCGAAAAAAAATCGCGCTTGTAAAAATGAGCTTCTCCAATAAGCAAATAATTGTACTTGATCCATTTTACAGCATAAGGAATTTCGATTCCTTTTTTGGTTGTAATCGTGTGGCGCTGAACGACAAGGGATGATTTTTCAATGGACTTATCAAAATTCTCATACGTGCTTTGTGCACTTTTCGGATCCGCGTAAACAAATAAAGGAAGTAATTTTGTGTAATCTTCTTTGTGATTTTCGGCTATTTTATCCACGCCTTCATTCACATTCAATTTCGAGTAATAATAGCCGTTGAAACGGGAAGTAATGTTGTGAAATGTGCGCGTAACAAGCGTGTTCTTTTTGGTAGAACACGCAGCCATCAGCAAAAATGCGCCAATAGTAGGGATAAAAAAATATTTTTTTGAACCTCGTTTCAAATCTCTGATAAATACAAGTTACACTAACTCTATAATCACAAAAATATTTTATTTTTCGAAACAAAATCGTTAAATAATTTAATTTAACCACTAATTACCTTAAAATTATATTTGTGATTGCAACTAAAGGCATTAGTTCCAGTTAATTCTGACGGCTCTATTAACGTAAAATTTAATAAAGATGACGAAATGGATGTTAATATTGTAGGTATAAGCGGAGTATATCTCGACTACCCATTGCAGGTATCTATTGAGAAATAAAATCGTTATCTTTACAAAAGCAAAACACAGGAATTACAAGTTCCTGTGTTTGGGCCACAATTAATAACTCTTAAACTTTATTAGCTATGGCAAATTCAAGATTTCTTTCTTTTAAAGTGCCTCCTATGTCCTTTCAAATGAAAAAGAAAACAAATTAATGGTATATACCAAAGATTGGGACTCAAAAATATAAAGTCATTAGATGAAATTATTTCTGAATTATAAAAAGTTGGCTATCAAGTAAAGAGCATATCAACAAATACTTTGGGCAGAGAATCGAACTGCTGTTCTGTTTTTTGGGTATATAAATCTTGAAAATCATTAATAACTATCGCAAATTGTTTTAGTTAAAATTTTGATGTCAAATATATAATAGATAACCCATTGTTCATTTCCGTTTTTAGGATTTATTTCTCGTACTATTTTTAACATTTTAGTTTAGTGTAAAGTTATATATAATTACCAAAATCTTTTTCTGAAAAGTGGAATACAAACCTTGCCTTTACATTTGTAAAACTTAAAAAAAGGAACGTATTTCTGTAAAATTTTATCGAATGATAATAGTAACACAGTGCCGTTTATCATTAATTG
This sequence comes from Bacteroidia bacterium, assembly GCA_039924845.1. NCBI lineage: Bacteria > Pseudomonadati > Bacteroidota > Bacteroidia > Bacteroidia bacterium. The sequence continues at coordinate 22,805 of JBDTAC010000100.1, read as the reverse complement.
ATTTTTTAATTCTACATTTTCTCAATTGCAATCGTTCGAAAAATTATTTTTTCGAACGTGTTTTTCTGAAGCAAAAAAAAGGCTTCAAAAAAATAATTTTTCAAATCAATTTTCGTGAAAAAAATTCGATTAAATCTTCTCAAAAATTATATTTTATCTTTGTCCTCATTTTAAAATTATGGAGAACAGAAAAGTGCGCGTTCGTTTCGCGCCAAGTCCTACGGGAGGCTTACACATGGGCGGCGTTCGTACCGCTTTATTCGGATATTTATTCGCTAAAAAACACAAGGGCGATTTTATTTTACGTATCGAAGATACCGATCAAACACGTTATGTAAATGGCGCGGAGGAATATATTATAAACGCGCTGAAATGGTGTGGCATTGAGCCAAACGAAGGTGTTGGTTTCGGTGACGGACCGCATGCGCCGTATCGCCAAAGTGAACGAAAAGAAAAAGGAATATACGCGAAATACGCGCAGCAACTCATTGATAGCGGCCATGCATATTATGCTTTTGATACTGCGGAAGAATTGGATGCGATGCGCAAACGCTTGGAAATTGCGAAGGTTACTGCTCCGCAATACAATTCCATCACGCGCCAAAACATGCGTAATTCCTTGACTTTATCGGAAGATGAAGTGAAAAAATTAATGGATGCCGGAACGCCTTACGTGATTCGTTTGAAAGTTCCGCGCAACGAAGAGATTCGGTTTAACGATATTATTCGCGGATGGATTATTGTGAATTCCACGCAAGTGGATGATAAAGTTTTATTGAAATCGGACGGAATGCCAACGTACCATTTGGCGCACATTGTGGACGATATTGAAATGGAAATGTCGCACGTAATTCGTGGTGAAGAATGGTTGCCTTCGGCACCAGCACACGTGTTGATTTACCGTTATTTAGGATTGGAAAATAAAATGCCTTTGCTTGTACATTTGCCTTTAATTTTAAAACCGGATGGTAACGGGAAGCTTTCTAAACGCGACAAATCGGGCATTCCGATGTTTCCGTTGGATTGGTACGATGAACGCACTAGCGAAAAATATGTAGGATATCGCGAAAGCGGATTTTTTCCGGAAGCCTTTGTAAACATGCTCGCCATGCTGGGTTGGAATCCGGGAACGACGCAAGAAATTTTTTCGATGGACGAATTAATTCAAGTATTTTCGTTTGAACGTGTTAATAAATCAGGCGCCAAATTTGATCCCGACAAAACAAAATGGTTCAATCAACAATATTTGCGCAAAAAATCGGATGTAGAATTAACGAAATTATTTTCGGAAACTTTCGTAGAAAAATTAAATACGATTGAAGATAAACGTTTGAAAGATGAAAAATATATCGAAGGTGTTTGTCGCTTGGTGAAAGAGAAGGCCCATTTTGTAAATGAATTTTGGACTTCCGGAAATTATTTTTTCGAAGCTCCAAAAACATACGATGCAGACGTAATTAAAAAACGTTGGAACGAACAATCTGTTGAATTTATAAAACAAGTTGCCGAAGTTTTTAAATCGCTCACTGATTTTAATTCCGTTGAAACGGAAAAAATATTTAAGGAAACTGCTGAAAAATTAGGTATTAATCCAGGTTCGGTCATGCAATTATTTCGCGTGTGTTTGAGTGGTGTTGCAGGTGGACCGGCATTGTTTGAAATGACCGAATTACTCGGAAAAGAAGAAGTGGTAAAACGTTTGGAAACAGCAGTCAATTCAATAAAATAAATTTTCATGTTTGAAAAATTAATTTTTTGAACGATAAAAAATAAAAGTAAAATCTGAAAAATGCACAAAATAATTCTCGAAGAAATAAAAATTTATGCCTTTCACGGTTGCTTGGAAGAGGAAGCAAAAATTGGCGGAGAATATTTAATTGATGTAACGTTGGATACAGATTTTTCGAAAGCAGCTATAAATGATAATCTTTCTGAAACTATTGATTACGTTGCTGTTTACGAAATTGTAAAAAAAGAAATGGCGCAACGTTCCAAATTAATTGAACATGTTGCGCAACGTATTTCGGACGCGTTGAAAAATAATTTTTCAATGCTTCTTCATGCCGAAATAAAAATCACGAAAGTAAATCCTCCGATGAATGGAAACGTGTCGCGCGTAAGTGTGGTTGTTTCTTTTTAAAAAACAGCTCTACCTAAATCCTCAAATTTTCAAATGAGTTCTTTAATAGATAAATATAATATTCCTGGACCGCGCTACACTTCTTATCCTACTGTTCCGTTTTGGAATAATAAAGATTTTACAAGTGATTTATGGCAACAATCTGTCATTAAAACATTTAACGCAACCAATGATTCTGAGGGAATTTCCATCTACATCCATCTGCCTTTTTGTGAACAATTGTGTACTTTTTGCGCTTGTCATAAAAGAATTACAAAACGGCATTCTGTTGAAACTCCTTATTTGGAATCTATTCTGAAAGAGTGGAATTTATATGTAAAGTTATTTGGTAGAAAGCCGAAAATAAAAGAAATCCATTTAGGTGGTGGAACTCCTACATTTTTCTCACCAGAAAATCTTAAAATATTATTAGAAGGAATCTTTGAAAAAGCTGAAATTGACATAACTCCAGAGTTTTCTTTTGAAGGACATCCAAATAATACAACCAGAAATCATTTACAAACTTTGTATGATTTAGGTTTCCGCAGATGTAGTTTTGGCGTACAAGATTACGATCCAATCGTTCAAAAAGCTATCAATCGCATTCAACCTTTTGAAAATGTAAAAAAGGTAACAGAATTAGCAAGAGAAATTGGTTATAAAAGCGTTTCACACGATTTAGTTTTTGGTTTGCCTTTTCACAATTGGGAAAAAATGGAGTCAACTATCCGTAAAACCTTGGAGTTAAAACCCGATCGTTTAGCATTTTATTCCTATGCGCATGTTCCGTGGGTAAAAGGTGTTGGACAAAGAGGTTTTGATGAAAATGATTTGCCAAGTGGTGAAGAAAAGCGTAAACTCTACGAAAACGGAAAAAAGCTTTTGCAAGAATTAGGCTATATTGAAGTTGGAATGGATCATTTTGCGTTAGAGCATGACGATTTGTATCAATCAATGATTTCAGGAAAAATTCACCGTAATTTTATGGGTTATACTTCCAGTAAAACGCAGTTAATGATAGGTTTGGGAATGTCTGCCATTTCTGATTCGTGGTATGGATTTGCACAAAATGATAAAAGTGTAGAAGAATATCAACAAATAGTGGAAGAAGGTAGAATTCCAGTTATGCACGGACATATTCTGAACGATGAAGATTTGATTATCAGAAGACATATTCTGAATATTATGTGTCGTTTAGAAACCTCTTGGGATGCGCAAACTACTTTCCCTGAAATAGAAAATGTATTGAAAGTTTTACAAGAAATGCAAAGCGATGGCTTAGTAGAAATTTCTGAAAACAAGCTGAAAATCACTGAAAAAGGTCGCGTATTTACGAGAAATGTAGCAATGGCTTTTGATTTACGATTGATCCGTAATAAACCTGAAACCCGAATTTTCTCAATGACGATTTAGGAATAATAAACTAAAAATTATTACCCGCATTTTGAATGTCCGCAGCTTTTGCATTTAAGGCATCCTTCTTCGTAAATCAATCCATCAATATCACCACATTCCATACATTTGTGATCAGGAGCTTTTGTTCCATCAGTAATATATTTTTTGAGTGCTCTGGTAACTCCACCTTTCCAATCGTTGATATTTTCATGGTGAAAATCTAAATTACTTACTAAATCTACCACGTAAGGCAAAGGCATTCCATGTCTTAACACGCCAGAAATTAGTTTTGCATAATTCCAATACTCTTTATCAAAAGAGCGTGACAAACCTTCAATAGTTACTTTATAAGATTCTTTATCGCAATATTGGAAATCATATCTCGATTTACCATTTTCGTTTTTATTTTTAATGATATATCCTTTTTCAACCCAAAGTGATAAGAAAAAAGAATCTTCTGCTTTACCCGTAAAAATTTCGTACGGTTTACCGTTTAATAATCCAACAACAGCAATCCATTTTTCATTATTATTCAGGAAACGCAAGATTTCAGCTTCTAACACTTTTGGTCGTTTTGGCGCAACTGTTTCTATAATTTTCTCATCAACAGTTGTATCATTAGAAATTAACACTCCATTTCTTGAACCATCTCTGTAAACTGTTATTCCTTTTAATCCACCTAACCAAGATTCTAAATAAATTTCTCCTACTCGCTCTTTCGTTACATCATTCGGTAAATTAATGGTAGAACTGATAGAATGCGTCACATATTTCTGTACAACAGATTGAATTTCAATTCTCTTTTTCCAATTAATCTCTGATGCTGTAGAACCTATATATGGATTTTTTGAAATATCTTTTTCACCTGTTATTGACATCCAATCTTTTAACTTTTGGTGATAAACATCAAATTCTTCCCATTCATCGCCCATTTCATCTATAAAATCAATCTTTACTTTTTTATTTTGTGCATTTATCTTTCTTCGTCTTTTATACGATAACAAAAAGACAGGTTCAATTCCAGAAGAAGTTTGCGCTAACATACTTAGCGTTCCAGTTGGTGCAACTGTGCTGATAGAAATATTTCTTCTCCCATTTTCCATCATTCTAATGTACAATTTAGGCAATTCTTTTTTCAGCATTTGAACAAATTCTGAAGTATCTTCAATTTCAGGAGAAAAGCCTTCAAAACTTCCTCTTTCAATGGACATATCAATAGAACTATCAAATTCTGCACGACATTTTTCCTTCATCATTATTTCAATTTCAGCAATTGCTTCATTTGAATCAAAAGAATATCCAAGTGCTGCGATTGTATCTGCTAAAGCTGTAAATCCTAAACCAGTTCTTCTCCCTTTTTTTCCAGCATTGTAAAGTAATTCCCACGTTTTTATTTCTTCTGATTTTACGTCATCAGGTTCTGGATCACTTTTTACTTTATCTAAAATTCGTGTAATCGCTTCTAACTCTAAATCAACTAAATCATCCATTAGTCGTTGAGATTCGTAGGTTACTTCATAGAATTTTTTCAAATTAAATTTTGCTTTTGGCGTGAAAGGATTATCTACAAAATTGTACAAGTTAATCGCTACTAAACGACAACTATCTCCACCTTGCATGGCAATTTCAGAACAAGGATTTGTAGAAACATTTTTATAACCCGGATAAACCGAAGATGTTGAATAATAATGTTGCCTATCCCAAAAAATCAAACCTGGCTCTGCAGTAGCGTGTGCGCAATCAATAATTTTATTCCACAAATCTTTTGCTCTAATAGTTTTAGTAACAGTCGGATTTTTAGAATCTATTGGCCACCTGTGTGTATATTCTCCATCAGTTTGGACCGCTTTCATGAACTCATCCGACAAACGAATGGAAATATTAGCACCAGTAACCTTGGTTAAATCTTGTTTAATGGTAATAAAATTTTCAATGTCTGGATGAGCGATATCCATTGTTAACATTAAAGCTCCTCTTCTTCCATTTTGAGCAACTTCACGTGTAGTATTTGAGAAACGCTCCATAAAAGAAACAGCTCCCGAAGTTGTACCTGCAGCATTGGATACTTTTGTATTTGCTGGTCGTAAAGTAGATAAATCAACGCCTACGCCACATCTTCTTTTAAAAAGTTGAACAAGTTGTTGATCTGTTTTTAAAATTCCACCATACGAATCATAAATTTCAGGCATTACTACACAATTAGACAATGATGCCAACATGTAGGGATTACCCAATCCGCTCATCACACTTCCTTGAGGAATAATGTATTTAAAATCTTTGAAATAATTATAAATCCTCTCCTCACTTAAGAATGCCCTCTTCTTACCGTAATCAGATATTTTTTGAGCGCTTCCAACTAAACTATTTTCATGTTTTTTTTCTATTCTAGCAAATTCGATAGCCATTCTTTTATGCATTTCGTCTGGAGTTTTTTCCATAAAATCTCCATCATTATTTTTAAGCGCATATTTGTTCATCCAAGTTGTCGCCGCCAACTCATCTCCATTAAAATAGTTGATTGATTTTTTAAACACTTCATTAAATGAATAGGTTTCTTTTGCGTTTGTATGTTCCTGTTTTGCTGCTGTCATTTCCATACTCTATTAAGTTAAATTTATGAGGCTAAATTATTATAATATTTTGCTCATTTTGAATCCCTTTTTTAAAACTTTCAAACAAATTACATGCTCATAACTTGTTAATATAAAATAAGTTATGTCCATTATACGAAATAATTATTTAGAATTTTATGATTAAAATCATACTAACAATTTCATGCTATTTTTTTAATAAGTTCTTAATTTTATTTAGAAGATGTTTCATCCTTAAATAATTTATGGTTCAAGATAACTTAAGAATATTATAACGTTTGTAATCTATTCTTAGTCGATGCGTAATTAATATATTTCCCACTCTCGAATTTCAGAGAACTTTCAAAGTTTTTTTATTTCGATATCGAAGTAAAAAAAGTAGCAGAAATTAGTGGGTAAGCGAGATGCTCACTAAAATTAAAGCAAAAAAAATCCCTCTCTTTTGGAGAAGGATTTTTAAGAATAAAAATTCTTTTACAAATCAAATTTAATGCCTTGCGCTAAAGGTAAACTGCTACCGTAATTAATCGTGTTAGTTTGTCTGCGCATATAAATTTTCCAAGCATCAGAGCCAGATTCACGTCCGCCACCTGTTTCTTTTTCGCCACCAAAAGCGCCACCAATTTCAGCACCAGAAGTTCCGATGTTTACGTTAGCAATTCCGCAATCAGAACCTTCGTGCGAAAGAAATTTTTCTGTTTCCAACATGTTGTTTGAAAATATAGAAGACGACAAACCTTGTGGCACATCGTTTTGCAATTCAATTGCTTCTTCGATAGTCGAATATTTTATCAAATATAAAATGGGAGCGAAGGTTTCTTCTTGAACAATTTTATAACTATTTTTTACTTCCGCGATGCACGGATTAACGTAGCAGCCCGATTCGTAGCCTTTTCCGTCTAACACATTGCCTCCGAAAATAATTTTTCCACCTTCTTTTTTAATTTCAGCAATAGCGTTTACAAAATCTTTTACCGCATTTTTATCAATTAACGGACCAACCAAAGTATCCACATGTAAAGGATTTCCGATGCGAATGTGTTGATACGCGGCAATTAATTTTGTTTTAAAAGCTTCGTAAATAGAATCTTTAATAATCAATCTGCGAGTAGAAGTACAACGTTGTCCTGCTGTTCCAACAGCTCCGAAAACAGTGGCGCGCAAAGCCATTTCCATGTTTGCATGTTCGCTGATAATGATGGCATTGTTACCGCCTAATTCCAATAAACTTCTGCCCAAACGTTCACCTACTATTTTCCCAACTTTCTTTCCAACGCGCGTAGAGCCTGTTGCAGAGATTAAAGGAATACGTTTATCGGCTAAAAAATCATCACCTACATATTTAGAACCAGCAGCCACCAAGGTTAAAACACCTTCTGGAACATTGTTTTCTTTCAATACTTTTTCAATAATATGATGTACTGCAAGTGCGCATAACATTGTTTTCGAACTTGGTTTCCAAACAGCTACATCTCCGCAAACCATTGCCAACATGGCATTCCACGACCAAACGGCAACTGGAAAATTAAAAGCGCTCACCACGCCTACAATTCCGAGCGGATGATATTGATCGTACATGCGGTGTTTTTCGCGTTCCGAGTGCATTGTAAATCCATATAATTGACGCGAAAGTCCGACAGCAAAATCACAGATATCAATCATTTCCTGCACTTCGCCTAAACCTTCTTGATAAATTTTCCCCATTTCGTACGACACTAATTTTCCCAAATGTTCTTTGTTTTCACGAAGCGCATTTCCTATTTGTCGCACCACTTCGCCACGTTTCGGAGCAGGCACCATTTGCCATTCTTTAAACGCTTTTTGCGCTTGCGCGATAACGGTTTCGTAATTATCCCAAGTAGCTTGTTTTATAGAACCGATTAATGTTCCATCAGCCGGAGAATAAGATTCCAGTAAATCACCGGAAGTCGTTATCCATTTGGTTCCAGTGCAAGCACCGTTATTTATTTCCTTTATTCCTAAGTGTGCGAGTGTTTCGGCAATTGCCGATTTTGCAGTTTCTACCATGTTGTATATTTTTCCTGCAAAGATAAGAGAGAAAAGGGATTTATAAAACAGGTTTTTGTTTCTTGAAAAACTATTTTTTGAATACTGCTTAAAACATTTTCCTAAAACAGAAAATAAAAATCAGCATTTTTGCAATCAAGAAAAAAATAAAATGCTGTTACTAAAACCCGAAAATTGGAAAGATTACGAATTGCTGGATTGCGGCAATTTTGAGAAATTGGAACGTTTCGGGCAATACATTACCATTCGCCCAGAGCCGCAAGCAGTGTGGGATAAAGCTTGGAGCAATCAGGAATGGGAGAAAAAAGCGCACTTGCTTTTTATGCCGAAATCGAGTTCTGCTGGTGAATGGAAAAAACTAAAACCTGCGCCCGATCAATGGACGATTTCGTATCAACAAGATATTCGCTTTCGTTTGGGATTAACGGCTTTCAAACACGTGGGCGTTTTTCCGGAGCAAGGTTCTAATTGGGATTTTATTCAGCAATCAGTAAAAAAAATACAAAATCCTGCACCAAAAGTGTTGAATTTATTCGCTTACACTGGCGGTGCATCTTTGGCGGCAAAAAGCGCTGGTGCGGATGTTACGCACGTGGATTCCATCAAACAAGTAATTACCTGGGCGAAGGAAAACATGGATTTATCAGGCTTGCGCGACATTCGTTGGGTAGTGGAAGATGCTTTGAAATTTGTAAAACGCGAAGAAAAAAGAGGAAATAAATACAACGGAATTATTTTAGATCCGCCTGCTTTCGGCCACGGACCGAACGGAGAGAAATGGAAATTGGAAGATCACATCAATGAAATGATGAAATCCGTTTTGAATATTTTGGATCCGAAAGAGCATTTTTTGATTCTGAATGCTTATTCCTTGGGCTTTTCCTCTATTATTATTGAAAACCTTTTGAAAAATAATTTTCCAGATTCGAAAAAAGAAACAGGAGAACTTTTTTTACAAGCTACGAGCGGAGTGAAGCTGCCTTTGGGCGTCTTCGGGCGATTGTATAATATTTAAGCGTAAAATTTTAAAAAAAAAGGCTTTGAAAAAATAATTTTTCGAGCGTGTTTTCTGACGCAAAATTTCAATAAATAATTAAATGGGAAAAATAACTTTACTTGAATTTGAGAAACAATCAATGTGGAAAAGATATTCGAAAATCTTATTGAGTAACACAATATTGTACTTATTTGCATATATATTTCTATTGTATTTTGATGGTGAAGGGCTAAGTTCTTTTTCTTCGGATGGTATTGCGTTTGGAACTGTGTTTCTAATATATTTATATGCGATTAGAATCACTATAAGGTGGAATAAAATATTCGTATATCAAATATATTATGACGCGGAATTTATTACAATTAACTATCTGTCATATAACAAGGAAAAGAAAATCATTTTTAATAAAAGGCAAGTAAACATAGAACTGGAACGCGTTCCATCTGTAAGTTTATTTCAAAAATTTCAATTAACATTTAAGCAAGATAACTTATCTATAACGCAGTATAGTAATACTGTTTTTGAAACTGATTGGAATAAAAATAAAATTAAAGAATTATACGAAAATTTAGTTAGTGTTCAGAAAGAGTAGTTGCCTAATTTCCATTTGAATTTTTTGGGTAAAAAAAGGCTTTGAAAAAATAATTTTTCGAGCGTTCAAAAAAATAATTTTTTACTGCATCATCAAATTACATCCGCGAATATCGCTGTTATCAAACCTTCCGAGTACTTCAAAATTATTTTCTGAATGCAATTTTCCTAAATCTTGCGTTGCGATAAACGCGCAAGAATAAATATTGGCAAGATCTATAACGTTGATACCACCTGATTTTTCGTGTGCAACAATTGAAAAAGGATCGTTTACATCGCGCACTAAAACGCGCATCCAAGGCGGACATTCAAACACGCCATCACCTTTAGAATATGCCTGAGAGAGCAATTCCGTCATTCCGTATTCTGAATGAATTTTTTTTACGCCGAAACGTTCGCACAAAAAAAGATGCAACTCTTCGCGCAGCATTTCTTTGCGTTTTCCTTTCATGCCGCCAGTTTCCATTACAATGGTATTTTTGACTGAAAAGACTTGTGTTTCCGCCAATTCTAACAAAGCATACGTAACGCCAATCAAAATTATTTTTTGTTTTTTTTGCTCCAGAAAAATTATTTTTTCAGCGAGCTCTTGTTGGTTGTGAAGATAAAATCCGCTGTTTTTATTTTGTGATTTTTGTATTAATTCTTCTACCATCAAAATCAACGAAGATCCCTCTCTTTCTAGGTAAGAAGGTAATAATGCAAGCACACAATAATCTGTAATTTTTCCATAAAAAAGTTGAAATGCTTTTGTAAAACTTTCGCGATACAAGGAAAGTTCTGCCACGTAATGTTTGCTCGGAATAGTTCCTGTTGTGGCGCTGCTCGTAAAAACAGTTTCCGAAATTTTTTTTTCAGAAATAATTTCATGCGTTTTGAAAAATTCAATTGGTAAAAAAGGAATTTTTTCCAGTTCCGAAATCGTTTTAAAATTAATGTTTAATTGCTTCAAATACGTTTTGTAAATCGGATTTTCTTCCGCTTGAAAGCGAAAAACATCCAAGGCATATTCCTTGAAATTATCTTTATTTATCTGCGAAAGTGGGATTTTACGAAACATTTTTTAGCAATTAAAAAGCGCAAATATGCGAAAACAAAAATATTCCTTAATTTTAACCTTTCAAACACTAAAATGAAAAGCGCTGTAAAAAATATTTTTTTGATAATGATGGTTTCTGGAATTATTTTTTCGGGTTGTATCAAAGCGCCCAATTATTCGGACATTCCAGCAATTACGTTTAATAATTTTATAAAATATGGAACGGATTCTGCCGCACTTATTTTCAATTTTAAAGATGGAGACGGCGATATTGGGCTGAATCCCGGCGATACATTAGCGCCTTACGATTTCAGAAAAGATAAAAATAAATATTATTACGATTGTTTTTTAGAGTATTTATACAAGACTTCGGATGGCTCTTTCAAGCCGTTTTATCAAGCTGGTGGAGACTCTTTGTTTAACGATACAATTTATTTTCCATACCGTCTTCCGAATATTACACCTGCGGGAAAAGTGAAGGTTTTGAGTGGAAAAATACAAGTGATGTTGCATGCCCCGTATTATTATCCTGGACACAACGAAATTGAATTTCGCGTTTATATTTATGATCGGGCTTTGCATCAAAGCAACGTGATATACACGCCCATCATCCCTGTACCATAACTTTTTCAAGTTTTATTTTGCTTTGAAAAATTATTTTTTTGAAGACCTTTTTTAGTAGTCAAATGATTTTCCAGCCAAGCCGAAATCCAATTGCTTTCTCACTAAATCAGCACGTTTTACAACGATTCTCAATTTATCTCCCAAGGAAAAAGTTTTTCCGCTACGTCTGCCTTTGATGCAATAATTTTCTTGATCGAAGAAATAAAAATCATCTGCTAAATCGCGCAAACGAATCATGCCTTCGCATTTGTTTTCAATGATTTCCACAAACATTCCCCACTCGGTAACGCCCGATACAATTCCGTCAAATTTTTGTCCGATTTTATCTTCTAAAAATTCTACTTGTTTGTATTTGACAGAAGCGCGTTCGGCTTCGGCAGCTAATTTTTCCATCTCCGACGAGTGTTTGCATTCGTCTTCCAATTGTTTATCGTTGATGGACAAAACATTTTTTCCAGCGGCTTCATCCAAATAACGTTGCAATAAACGGTGCACCAACACATCCGGATAACGGCGAATGGGCGAAGTAAAATGCGTGTAATAATCAAATGCCAATCCGTAATGACCGATGTTTTGCGTGGTATAAATTGCTTTCGACATGGTACGAATCGCTAATTGTTCGATGATATTTTCTTCGGGTTTTGATTTCGAATCGTGCAATAATTTATTCATCGAAACCGCAATATCTTTGTCCGATTTTGTATCTATTTTATAACCGAAACGCGAAACAAAAGCAGAAAAGTTTTTCAATTTTTCAGGATCTGGCGAATCGTGAATTCGGTACACAAATGTTTTTTGCTTATTCGTTTTTCTTTTTCCGACATACTCCGCAACCTTACGATTGGCAAGCAACATAAAGTCTTCAATTAATTTATGCGCATCTTTTTGTTCTTTAAAAAATACACCGATTGGATTCCCTTTTTCGTCCAAATTAAATTTTACTTCTTGACGATCAAAAGCGATAGAGCCTTTTTTGAAACGTTCGACGCGTAATTTTTTTGCCAATCCATCCAATGTTTTCAGTTCATCGTAAAAATCGCCTTGTTCTGTTTCTAAAATAATTTGCACTTCTTCGTACGTAAAACGACGGTCGGAAAATATCACTGTTCGTCCAAACCATTCCGCTAAAACATTGGCGTTTTCGTCTAATTCAAACACCGCAGAAAAACATAATTTTTCTTCTTTTGGACGAAGCGAACACACATTGTTGGAAAGAATTTCGGGCAACATCGGCACCACACGATCCACCAAATACACAGATGTAGCGCGACTTGCCGCTTCTTTGTCTAAAATAGAATCCGTTTTTAAATAATGAGAAACGTCTGCAATGTGCACGCCGATTTCCCAATTTCCGTTTTCCATTTTTCGAATGGAAAGTGCGTCGTCAAAGTCTTTCGCATCTAATGGATCAATCGTAAATGTGGTTATTCTTCTAAAATCTTTTCGCGACGCAATTTCCTCCGCAGTAATAATCGTCGGAATTTGATCTGCTATTTTTTCTACGTCTTTCGGGAATGCATACGGCAAGCCAAATTCGGCAAGTATCGCGTGCATTTCTGTTTCGTTATTTCCCGGATCGCCCAGCACTTCTGTGATTTCGCCAATTGGGTTGCGTTCTTTTTCGGGCCATTCTAAAATTTTCGCAATCGCCTTTTGTCCATCTTTCGCGCCCAGCAAATTTTCCAAGGGAATAAAAATATCCGTTTGCATACGCGCATTATCCGCCACAAAAAAAGCAAAGCGTGGAGAAATTTTTACGACTCCAACAAATTCTGTTTTTCCGCGCGAAATAATTTCTACAATTTCTCCATCTGGTTTTCTACTGCCACGTGCCGCACGTACACGCACTTTCACGGTATCGCCATGAAAAGCGCGCGCCGTCTTTTTCTCTGACACAAAAACATCGTCCTCCATTTCGTCGGAAACGATATACGCATCGCCGCCGGAAGTCATGTCCACTTTTCCGATTATAAAACGTTCGGATGTTTTCATTAAAAATTTTCCGCGCTCCGGTTCTGTAATTGTTCCGCGCTCGTTTAATTCTTCCAGAATATTATTGATTAATAATTTTTGGGAATGATCTTCGATATTCATTTGTGCTGCCACTTGTTTGTAATTGAGCGGCTTTCCACTATTTTTACTGAGGATTCCAATCACCTCATCTACTAAAAAATGTTTTCCTTTTTTTGATTTTTTCTTCGACATGTACTCTTTTTATCGGGGAATTTTTTCTTAAAAGTACAAATAAAAAAAAGAAGCAGATTTTCGGTTTCGAAAAATTATTTTTTTGAAGGCGTTTTTTATTGAGTAATTTTGAGCAGTTATCATAATATAAAATTGTATGAAAAATAAATACGTAGGCTTCATTTCAGACAAGCATTTACTTGATTGCATATCGAAGCTTCACAAGGCCTATTTAAAAGCAAAAAACAATGTTTCGAAAAAGAGCTTTTACAGTAACAAAGTGGATACTGTTAAATTGGTTTTTGATGCAAAATTCAATAATATTAATGAGGAAAACCTTATTCAAGCAGAGATTTTGAGGCAAATAGATAAATCCATTAATAATTCCATTGGCACATTTCACGAAGAAATTTTAGGCGGAATAAAAAACTTTTCAGTTGGTAAGTTGAGTGGATTTGACATCAAAGCAAAAGACGATACCTTGTTTGCTGATATAAAAAATAAACACAACACAATGAATAGCAGTTCGGCGGAAGCTTTGTTTCAAAAATTAGCGCATTATGCCGATACGTACAAAAAAGCAAATTGTTATTGGGTTCAAATTTTAGCAAAAACCAGTTTTTGTGAATTGTGGAAAGGTGAAATAAATGGGAAAGAATATAGCCACAGTAGAGTTTTTAAAATTTCAGGAGATCGATTCTACGCTTTGCTTTCGAGACAAGACGATGCTCTTTTTCAATTATACAAAGTTTTACCAATGGCCATAAAGGAATATCTAAATTCGATTGGACAAAGTGAAAAACTCAAAGAAAATTCTGCTTTAGAAGAAATAAAATCTGAAACACAAAATACGAAACGAAGTATCTTAGACCAAATTACTTTTGAAAATTACAGCTATTATTTAGGTTTCGATAAACTGTAATATTGATTCAAAAATTTAACGATAGAATAGCCAACTTCTCTGCCTAAATTTACTGGAACGGCATTCCCAATTTGCTTGTATTGTTGGGCTGTAGATCCTTCAAATTTCCAATCATCTGGAAAAGTTTGAATACGGGCATATTCGCGAACTGTAAACGGACGAGTTTCATCGGGATGACACCTTTCTGTTTGTTTTTGTGCTGGGCTGCACGTAAGGGTCAGACAAGGTTCGTCCCAACCTATTCTTCTTGCAATACCTGTTTTTCCGCCACCCAAGTGAAAACTTCCACCCATAAATTTTTTTTGGATTGCTAAAGGTAAATCTCTCCAGTAGCCTTTTGGAGGAACTAAATCCAACACGTCAATTTTACTTTTTGGATATTTCGAACCATTTGATTTTGGAACATTACAAGCGAATAATTCTCCTTTTTTTAAAGCATCTTTTAAATTGTATATTTTCTTATATGGTTTTGGATATTCATACGTTAAATCAATATCTTTTCTAATTCCAACTAAAATTATTCGCTCTCTCTTTTGTGGGACTTTGTAGTGAATAGCTTTTAAAACCTGCACAGGTACAACATTGTAGCCAATTTCATCTAATATTGAAATCATACCTTGCAGCGTTTTCCCATTTTCGTGGCTCAACAAACCACGAACATTTTCTCCAATACAGATGAGAGGATTTACCTCTTTTACAACTCGTGCAAATTCATAAAAAAGCGTTCCTCGCGCATCAGCAAGTCCTAATTTTTTACCTGCATAACTAAACGCTTGGCAAGGAAAACCTCCAGTAACAACATCTACTTTGTTATGATATTTTGAAAATTTATAGGATTTAATATCGCCTTCTAAAACGTTCCAAGCTGGACGATTTTTGCGCAATGTCTGACAAGCCCATTTATCTATTTCATTCAATCCAACACATTTTAATCCTGCTTTTTCCATGCCAGCGGCTAAACCTCCCGCACCTGCAAATAATTCCAAAACGGTATAATCATTCTCTGCCTCAACGTAATTGGAAACAGTATCTATTTTATCAACTAAAAAATCCGAAAAGAGCGTTTGGACTTCCGTTTTTCGGTAAACACGATAATTACTCATTGGTTCCCGAACAGCACAAAGTTTCCCTTCTCGATCCCATCTTCTCAACGTTTCCTTGCTCTTCCCAATTAGTTCCGAGGCTTCCGACAATGTTAAATATTCACTCATAACCAAATTGATTAACCTTATACAATGGTTACAAATTTACAAGAAATAATACACTTCGAAAAATTATTTTTTTGAAGGCGTTTTTTCTTAACAATTATTTTAAGCGAAACAAAAACAGTTTAGTACATTTGCTTCTCCAAAATCAAGGTTAAATATGTACACGAAAAAATTTCAAGAACAGCTTTCCAATGAATTAAAAAACATTGATGCTGCTGGTCTTTTCAAGCGCGAACGCATTATTGTTACGCCACAAAACGCAGTCATAAAAGTAAATACAGGCGAAGAAGTTTTGAATTTTTGCGCCAATAACTATCTCGGATTGTCTTCTCACCCAACGGTTGTAAATGCTGCTAAAAAAGCGTTAGACTCGCACGGCTACGGAATGTCATCGGTACGATTTATCTGCGGAACGCAAGACATTCACAAAGAATTAGAGAAAAAAATTTCCACGTTTCTCGGAACAGAAGATACCATTTTGTATGCTGCAGCTTTTGATGCAAACGGCGGTGTTTTCGAACCACTTTTCGGAGAAGAGGATGCCATTATTTCGGACGAATTAAATCATGCTTCCATTATTGATGGCGTGCGTTTGTGTAAAGCAAAACGTTATCGTTATAAAAATAGCGACATGGCGGATTTGGAAGAACAACTAAAAGCGGCGCAAGCCAATCGTTTCAAAATAATTGTTACCGATGGCGTTTTTTCGATGGACGGTTACATCGCGAAATTAGATGAGATTTGTAAACTGGCTGAAAAATACGATGCGTTGGTAATGGTGGACGACAGCCATGCTACTGGATTTGTAGGAAAAACGGGACGCGGCACACACGAACACAACAACGTAATCGGCAAAATTGATATTATTACCAGCACACTGGGCAAGGCGCTGGGCGGCGCAATGGGCGGATTTACTTCGGGCAGAAAAGAAATTATTGATATGTTGCGCCAACGTTCTCGTCCGTATTTATTTTCCAATTCTTTAGCGCCATCTATTGTTGGTGCTACGATTGCGGTAATGGATTTACTGAGTGAAACGACTACTTTACGCGATAAGGTGATGGAAAATGCGTTGTATTTCCGCGAAGGAATGAGCAAAGCCGGTTTTGATATTCGCTCTGGAATACATCCTATTGTACCAGTAATGTTATACGATGCGAAAATCGCACAAGAAATGGCAAGTAAATTATTGAAAGAAGGTATTTATGTAATCGGATTTTTTTATCCCGTGGTGCCGAAAGATTTGGCACGGATTCGTGTGCAACTTTCTGCTGCGCATGAAAAACAACATTTAGATAAAGCCATTGCAGCCTTCACGAAAGTGGGAAAAGAATTAGGTGTTTTAAAAAAATAATTTTTCGAATGGACGAATTGTATAAAAAATTATTGGACGGCAATAAAGAATTTGTTGCCAACATGTTGAAAGAAGATCCGGATTATTTTCACAAATTAGCCAACGGACAATCGCCGCCGCTTTTGTGGATTGGCTGTTCCGACAGTCGCGTGCCAGCAAATCAAATTACCAATACCAGACCGGGAGAGGTTTTTGTGCATCGCAATATTTCCAATATGGTTATTCATACCGATATGAATATGTTGAGTGTACTGGATTTTGCCGTGCAGATTTTAAAAGTGAAACACGTAATTGTTTGCGGGCATTACGGTTGCGGCGGAATTGTAGCTGCCATGAGCAATAAAGAATATGGTTTAATTGACAATTGGTTGCGCAGTATCAAAGATATTTATCGTTTGCATCAAACAGAATTGGACGCCATTCCGGACGAACACGAACGAAAAAATCGTTTGGTGGAATTAAATGTAATCGAACAAGTTTCGAATTTATGTAAAACATCTACCATCCAAAATGCGTGGAGAGATTCGAATTCTCCGCACATCCACGGCTGGGTGTACGATATTGGAAACGGAATTATCAAAGATTTAAAAGTGAGCGTAACTAACAACGATGAAATGTCAAAAATTTATCGCTTCGATAAATAAGTTATTGCTTCAACTTCGCGAAAATATCCCAAACCACTACGCCAACGCTTACCGCGATGTTCAACGAATGTTTTGTGCCCAATTGAGGAATCTCAATACAAGCATTGCATTGCTCGATTACATCTTGTTCCACGCCGTTTATTTCGTTGCCGAAAATCAGTGCTAATTTTTCTTTTTTATCAGGATGAAAATCATTCAAATAAATACTTTTTTCGGCTTGTTCGATGGCGTAAATTTTTCGATTTTCTTTTTTCAATTTTTCAAGCGCCTCCAACGTACTCGGAAAATAAATCCAGTTCACAGAATCTGTTGCGCCCAATGCTGTTTTGTGAATGTCTTTGTGAGGAGGACTTGCCGTAATACCGCATAAATAAACGGCTTCCAGCAAAAAAGCATCGGCAGTACGAAACACAGAACCAATATTATTTAAACTCCGAACATTGTCTAACACAACAATAATGGGCGTTTTGGCTGAATTTTTAAATTCTTCTACCGATTTACGATCGAGTTCTTCGTTTTTTAATTTTCTCATTTTTGAAAAAATAAATTTTGTTAATCGATGATTCGAATTCTTTTTTTATTTTCATCGAAAGCCTTAAAACTACCGATGGGCGTGATAAATTCCTGTAAATCGTTTTGAAAAAATAATTTTTCGAGCTCGTTTTTTGCTGCCGGATTTACGGAAATTAATAAGCCTCCGTTTGTTTGCGGATCGCAAAGTGAGAGCAACGATTCGCCAGTAATTCCGTCCACTTTTTGCTCATATCCATTCCAATTTCTAAACGTATTATCTGGCACGCACATTTGCGAAGTGTAAAAAGCTAACCCGTTTATCAAAGGAATTTTTGAATAATTAATTTCCGCTTGTAAGTTACTGCCTTCAGCCATTTCAATTAAATGCCCAAGTAACCCGAAACCGGTAATGTCGGTCATTGCGGTTACGCCTTTTAGTTCGCCAAGTTGCGTTCCGATTTTATTTAATTTCAACATTTGTTCGACGCCCAATAATTTATCTTCCTCTTTTAAAATTCCGCGTTTCTCAGCGGTACTCAGTATTCCTACGCCAATTTTTTTTGTGATGTAAATCAGATTTTCTGCTTCAGCAGTATTGTTTCGCTTTAAATTGTTCAGTTCAATTGTCCCGTTTACTACCAATCCAAAAATCGGCTCTTGGCTGTCAATGCTGTGTCCTCCGGCGAGAGTAATTCCCGCTTCTAAGCAAATAGTTTGCGCACCTTCCATTACTTTTTGAGCCATTTCGATTGGAATTTTTTGAAGCGGCCAAGCCAAAATCGCCAATGCCAATAAAGGTTTTCCGCCCATTGCATAGACATCGCTAATGGCATTTGCCGCCGCAATTTTTCCGAAAATAAAAGGATCGTCCACGATGGGCGTAAAAAAATCAGTTGTGCTGATAAGACCGTTGCCATTGCCCATATCGTACACTGCGGCATCATCTTTTGTATTATTTCCGACAATCAAATTTGAATTTTTTGGAAAAACAATATTGGATTGTAAAATTTTTTCCAATTCTTTCGGAGCCATTTTGCAGCCACATCCTGCTCCCTGCGTGTAATGCGTCAATTTTATTTTTTCCATAAATTATTTTTCTTGCGTTCTTTTTATCAACTCATCTGCCATCGCAGAAATAATTTGCTCTTGAAAAATTATTTTTTCAACTGGTTTTTTTTCTCGCTGATGGAGTCCGAAATCATAGGTTTTATCGTAATAGTCCAAACAAATTTTACAGACTGTTTCCAATTCGTTTTTTTCGATGGCTTCGATGGCGAGCTTTGTTTGTAAACCTCCCAACCGTTTTTTAATTTTTAAGACAGAGTTTTTTAATTCTTCGGAAGAAAATTTTCCATAGCTTTCCATTAAAAATTTCGTTCGTAGTTCAAACGAAACATCGATGTATAAAAGGCTTGATTGGCGCATCTGTTCCCAAAAAACTGCCGGAATTACTTTTTTCCCAATCATCCGACTTTCGTCTTCTATCCAGGTCAAAAAATTATTTTTTTGAGCTAGGATTTCAAGTCCAAGTAAATTTTCAAATTGTTCTTGAGATGGTTGATTTTTTTCTCCAAGTGCGCCAAATGCAGAGCCCTTGTGGCAAGCCAAGCTTTCTAAATTAATTATTTGTTGATTTTTTTCTGCGAGGTTTTCTAAAATTAATGTTTTTCCAGAACCTGTTTTTCCCCCCAGAATCATCAATTTCAAAGGCAATTCAAAACTTTTTAAAATCTCTTTTCGAAAAGTTTTGTATCCACCTTTCAATACAAAAATTTTATACCCGTATGTTTCCAATAACCACGCAACGCTGCCACTGCGCATTCCTCCGCGCCAGCAATACATTAAAAAAGGTCCGTTGTTTTTTATTTCGTTGGCGGATTCTACAAGTGATTTCATTTTCGGGCCAACCAGTTCCAAGCCTTTTAAAATGGCAGCTTGTCGACCATTTTGTTTATAAATCGTTCCAACTATTTTTCGCTCTTCGTTGTTAAATAAAGGAATATTTATTGCATTCGGAATGTGGCTGTGTTCAAATTCTGCTTCGCTGCGCACATCAATAATTGGGAGGCTTTCAGCGTGGGTGAGAAATTCGGATATGGAAATAATTTGCGGCATTTAATCGGTTTCCACTGTTATTTGTTGAGCTATTTCGATAGCACGCTTTTTCACAAGTTCGATATCTGTTCCAATAGTATCGTAAGCCAATGCTACAGCCATTCTTCGATAAGGTCGGGTAAATGGCTTTCCGAAAATTCGAACATCACTTTTAGGAAAATTAAGTGCTTTTTCCATTCCTTTATAAACAGGATTCTTTCCTTCTTTATCCGCCAAAATAACGGCACTCACGCCAACGCGTTCCAATGTAATTTCAGGAATTGGCAAACCTAAAACAGCGCGTGCGTGCAATTCAAATTCCGAAAAATTTTGTGTGCCGGCAAGCGTTACCATACCAGTATCGTGTGGTCGTGGCGAGAGTTCTGAGAAATAAACTCCGTCATCTGCCAGAAAAAATTCGACTCCAAAAATTCCAAATCCTGTTAAGGCTTTTGTTACTTCATTTGCCATACGCTGCGCTTCTTTTAATTGCGCTGGTTTTATTTCGGCTGGTTGCCAACTCTCGCGGTAATCACCGCGCTCCTGGCGGTGTCCGATGGGTGTGCAAAATAATGTATTGCCATTTTTTTGTGTTACAGTAAGGAGTGTTATTTCCGAATTAAATTTTAGAAAAGCTTCTACAATTACTTCTGTTTGATCGCCACGTTTGCCTGTTTGTGCATAATCCCAAGCTTTTACAATTTCATTTTCTGTTTTAATATAGGATTGTCCTTTTCCAGAGGAGCTCATCAAAGGCTTTACCACACAAGGAATTCCAATGTTTGCAACAGCCGATTTTAATTCGGCTAAGCTATTTGCATATTGATATTTTGCCGTTTTTAAATTCAATTCTTTTGCAGCCAAATCACGAATTGCTTTTCGATTCATTGTAAAATGAGCCGCTTTTGCACTTGGTACAACTTGAATTCCTTGTTGTTCGTAATCGTAAAAACGCTCGGTGCGAATGGCTTCAATTTCTGGAATAATAATATTGGGTTGATGTTTCGCCACAATTCTATCCAACTCTTTTCCATCCAACATATTGATAATTTCGCGCTCATCCGCCATTTGTTGCGCTGGCGCATCGTTGTACGAATCAACTGCAATTACGAAGTGTCCCAAGCGTTTCAGCGCGATGGTCAATTCTTTTCCGAGTTCTCCGGAACCTAATAATAAGATTTTCTTTCGCATATTTTAATCGTGTGAGATGTAAAAATAGCGAAAATCTTACAGCGGAAAACGCGCAATGTCTACTTCCGAATCCAGCGGATTTCCGTGTTCTAAATGCTCAATAAAATGTTGCGCGAAAAAAGGAGCCATCAAAGCACCTTTGGTACCCATTCCGTTGAAAATAGATAATTGCGGATGTTTTGGATGCGTGCCGATAAACGGTCTGCGGTCGAGTACCGTGGGGCGAATGCCTGCTTGGTGATTGACAATTATATAAGGTATTTTTATTATTTTTTCGAATTTTTGAATCAATTCATTTTTCCCTTTCTCGGTCTGAATTTCCGTTAAGTCGTTCCACTCGTACGTAGCGCCAACTTTGAACAATTCATTTCCAATCGGTAAAATAAAAACGCCTTTATTCACAATTTTTTCTGTGTTGAAATTTTTAATGCGAACCGTTAAAAGCTCGCCTTTGGTGAGTTTAAAAGGAAGCCAATTAAAATAAGGATTCTCAGTGCTTTTGGAGCCTTCGCAAAAAATTATTTTTTTAGCGCAGACATTTTTGTATTCACATTTCTCATCCGAAATTTTCAATAAATCATATTCCATTTTTTCAGAAAGAAAAATATTTTCTGTAATTAGTTTTTCTCGAAACAATTTCAAAAAAAGGGAAATATCAACGTTACCAGAATGTTTTACTTCAGCGTATCCTAAAGGATTTTCAATGTGTTCTGGGAAAAATAATTTTTCAGAAATATCAGAAAGATACATTCCGATTTCAGTGGATTGTTTTTTTTGCCAAAGTGTTTTTTCTTGCTCTTCGGAAAATAATTTTACGATGGGTTTTTCAAAAAAAATTTTTTCGCCGAGTAGTATTTCTGCTTCTGAAAAAAATTTTTTCGCGAAGGGTAAAAACTCATCCGCTTTCCAACTTTTCACCAAACGTTTAAACACAACAGGATTAAACATTCCTGCTGCAATTTCGGACGCAGACGTGGTATTTGGCGCGTCCATCACTAAAATATTTTTTTTATTTTTCAGTAATAAATATGCCAACGATGTGCCTGCAATACCTTGTCCGATGATGATGTAATCGTATTTTTTCATTTAAGAGAATTTACATTTTAGCTGAGAAAGCGGTCAAAGGAAGAGCCAAAAGTATTATAAATTAGTTAGGTGCTGAATCATCTCAGGATAAAATGGAAATTTAGTTGCTGTAAAATAACAAATAAGAGGATGGAAATGGATGAGATAAAGCAAAAACAAACGCAACGAGAATAAATTCATTTAATAATTTGAAAAATCGGCTTCAAAAAATTAATTTTTTGAAGC
>JBDTAC010000099.1 GCA_039924845.1 Bacteroidia bacterium | reverse complement strand
ATACCACTAATCTCAGTCAAGGTTGGGACGGTAAAGTAATGGGAGGAGCAAACATCGTTCAACAAGATGTATATGTTTGGAAAATTGTTGCTAAAGATTTTTTAGGACATAACCATCAATACATCGGACATGTATCTGTTGTCAGATAACAAACTACTCTCAAAAAAATAATCCTAAAGCCCTCCCAAAATGAGGGCTTTTTTTACACCTCAAAAAATTAATTTTTGAAAATGATTTGTGGGTATTACGATTTTTTTAAAGAGAATTCTCATCTGTAAGGTTTAGAGAGAATTATATGAAACGGCTAAAGATTGTTCTGAACAAACCTAAAACTGGTTATCCAAAAAAACAGTAGCAATTAGTTATACTAAATCTAATTTACCAATGATACTGGGAAAAAATTAACATCATCAAAAAGGGTCTCGAAAAATTAATTTTTCGAGACCCTTTTTGATAGCAAAATTGTTTTATTAGAAATGCCACATATCGTGCTCGTAAAGAAAAATATGGTTCTTGATTTTATCTGCCTCTATTAAAGTATTTAAACCCGTTGTATAATCATCCAATTGGCGGTTGTAAACGTTGTTCTTTTTATACGCATAACTGGCAAATTTTCGCTTGGTAAAAATATCCTCTAAAGTAAGCCATTGTGCATCATTTTGTACATCAAAAACTTCTGCATTGGCGAACAAAGGTTTTGCTGCAGGAAAATAAATCCAAAACATGGGAGCAATTCCTTTCTCTGTTCCTTGATCGCTATAGGATATATTTAAAGGGCAAATTCCTAGAATACGAACGTCCATTACAGAGCGTTGTTTATCGAAAAACCAATCTTCTTTCATCCAATATTTACGAATTTGATCCGCTGAAACATCCGTTTTAATGATTTTCGGAACCATTTGATCGGGATTGTTCAAATCTGGAACGTAAGCGGTATCTACTTTAGACATTAAAGCAACCACTTCTGTTTTTGTCATTGGCACTTTAAACTCATCGTCAAAAGCGGGATTGGCGTAGGCAATTAGAGAACCTGACATAATTCCGTCTTTCAATACGTCAAAAAGACTTCTTCTTCCTTCAATAGGTTTAGTTGGATAATACAAAGGGAGATTCACCTTTTCTCTCATATCCAACACTCTCCATACTCTTTCCTTCCACATAACATCTGCTTCTCGCAAATAGGTATAAGGAATAACCCTTCTGTTGGGAGCATTGTCTTTCGGATATATTTCATCTAAAGGACCTCCTGTTTGAGGATTTAATACACTCGTTTGATTAGTACCGGTAGTATTTGTATTTCCGCCAGGCTGTGCCATTACAGCACCTCCTAAGAACAACATCCCAATCACCAAATTTTTCCTTGCATTTTTCATCTTTAGCCCTCCTTCAGTTTAAAATTAAATAACTTTAAAGTTTACTCCGGGTATTTTGCGCAATGTTCCATCTGGACCTCTCGCTTTCACGTTTTCAAAATAAACTTTTGTGCCTGTACTCGCATTTTGTAATAGGTTTGCTTGAGAAGGAGTTAAACGGTTGCTTTGTGAAGATTGTGTTACGATAACCCCGTGTACTGCAATGGATACATCAAAGGAAGTTACGGTAAATTTCAAATCGAAATCGAAATCCTTCAAAAGTGCATTCACACCCGGGGTTGCTCTTAACAATCCTTTTTGAATGACATCATCTCCTGATTTTCCATCCACACTCGCAATAGGATCTGGAATACGTTTTACACGAAATTTCATATTTCCCGGTATTGCTTTTACGCCATTTTTAGTTTTAGCTGAAACAGTAATTGTTACCATAGGACCCGAAGTTACACGCACAATATAACTCCCTTTTTGTTTGTCTGGACGCAAAGAAGCTCCACCGCCACTGATGTGCGGTTGCAAATCTTCTGCTGCAATACCAGGGACAGAAATATCCACTGGATTGTCCACACCAATATAAAATACGTTCATTTTGGTAGGAGAAACAACCAAAGCAGGTTTCGCAACCAAATATTCTCCAGCAAAAGGGTAAGATTTATACGTGCCGTTGGGCGCTTTTATTTTTATTAATCCAGACCAATCTTGAACTCCTACAGCTGTTGTTTTTACGGCATATTTTCCGATGCCACCCATAACCCTTTTTGGGCCTATCGTAAGTGAATCCACCGACCCTTGAATCGAAGCAACTCCTTTAACCGTATCCACATTACCCAATTCAATTTTCGGGTTTTGTGTTGAACTGAAAGCGGCTAAAAATACATCTGCCTTAAAAGTATCTCCCAACATAATATAATTAGTAGGAGCAATTATCTTTGCTTGAAGCACATCGAATTTAAAATCGTTGGCAGAAATAGAGCCTAATAAATAGTTGGCTACTTCGGCCTCCGCATTACGTACATCGTTCTGTATTTTACTTAAGAGAACCACATCGGCGGCAAGTGGGCTATCATAAAAATTATAAATTTCCCAGCCAACCTGTTTTTTATCTTCCTCAGAATAAGTTCCGAGCGTAAGCAATCCGATATTCAACGAAGCTGTATCAGATGGATTGACTAATGCCAACATCTTTTTTCGATAATCGGCTATTTTGTCTCGCAACACTCTCCCCTTTCCAGCAGATGCATCTTCTTTTTGTCCGACAAGGATATTCGTTGGGATATCAAAATTATCACTGGATTCAACTATACTTTGTAATTTTGTTGTATCTGCCTGTTTTTGAGGAATTCCTATCGTTTTTTGAATCAACATCTTTTTCATCGCATCCAAATAGCCATATAAACTGTCTGAATACCCTTGAGAAAGCAAGGCTTTTTGATAATAGGGACCTGCCTTTTTAGAGTCGTTTATATTTGCTTTCGCCAACGCATTATAGGTAAATTGCGTTTTTGCTTGAAAGTTAGTATTTGTATGTTCTAATCCCTCATTTACTACGACAAATGCCTGTAAAATCTGTTTTGAAACGTTAAGAGCCAAAAGGGCGGTAAGAACGAGGTACATCATACCTATCATCTTCTGCCTGGGGGTTTCTTTTCCACCTGCCATAAACTATTGTATTATAATATTGGGTTAAAAATTACTTGAATTAGCGTTTAAAGTTCATTGCTGTGAGCATATTACCATAAACAGTATTTAACGTGCCTAAGTTTTCTGCTAATTGAGCGATTTCTTCTTTATATTTCTTTGTGTCATTAACTGATTCATTCAAGTTTTTGATTAAATCAGTTACACCATCATAAAATTTACCAGTAGCTTTCATGTGGTCATTCGAGCTTTGCAATTGCAATTCATATACTGCATTTAAAGCTGAAAGATTTTTGGAAACCTTTTGTAACTGTTCTCCGTATGTCTGTCCATCGGAATTGCTAACAGTAAGATTTGTTAATGATTCCGCAGCTCTCGAATAAGATTCGGAAAGTTCACCTACATTTTTAGCTGCTGATTTTACTTTACTTACATATTCATTGGTTGCCACAGAAGCATCTGTAATGTTATTTAATTTAGATGCTTGATCGCCTAAACTTCTTAAACCATCTCCTAAACTCTGAATTAATTCAGGTCCTATTTTAGCTTCCTCCAACATATTGTCTAACTGTTCTGTAACAGTTAATTCATCTGCTTTCGAGTCTGCAATTTTCTTGTGCTCTTCACCTTCTTCGTCGTGCATTCCTGCTAATTCCGGATAAACTAAACTCCAATCCACTTCCTCATGAATAGGTTCAAACGCAGAAAACGCGAAGATAAGGGCTTCTGTAGATAATCCTATAATAAGCATAATACCGGCACCTGGATAATGTTGTATTTTAAACAAAGCACCAATAATAACAACAGACGCTCCTAGACCATATAATTTGGCCATAAATTGTTTCCATGATTTTGAACCCGGTTTGAAACTTCCCATAAACTTTTTTTTTAAGATTAATTATTAATTATTGAATTGATTTTTCTTTATTTAACACCTAGAATGGCATCTCCAGTAGCTCTTCCAAGATAAGTCATTACACAACGAAACCCAATATAACATTTTGCGGTGTCCTGGTATTCGTAATCTCTAGAACTTGTTTCCAAATAATAACCCACATCTTTCCAAGATCCACCACGAATCACTTTCCGTTTCAATACATTAGCTTCGTTGTCTGCCGCCTCATAAACGTAATCGGGATTCATATCGTGATCAAAATCGTATGCAGAAGGATCGAATGCGTTACTTGTCCATTCCGAAGCATTTCCAGCCATACAGTACAAACCATAATTATTCGGGTTATACGAAAATACAGCCACCGTATGAAAACCTCCATCATCAAAATAACTTCCTCGCATTGGCTTAAAGTTACCTAAAAAGCAACCTCTTGAATTTCTGATATAAGGACCTCCCCAAGGGTACGGACTTAATCCAAGACCACCTCTTGCAGCATATTCCCATTCTGATTCCGTTGGTAATCGGAAATCATTTACGATGGATTGTCCATTATCCACTAACCAACTATCCAACAATTGAGTTCTCCAAATACAAAAAGCACGTGCTTGTTTCCAACTCACACCCACAACAGGATAATAATCATAAGCTGGATGCCAAAAATACATATTTGTCATTGGCTCATTAAATGCGTAAGTAAAATCATGCACCCAAGCCAAAGTATCTGGATACACATTGATAATATCTTTCACAATAAAAACACTTCTATCCACTCCTTTTCGCTCGCGTCCGCTGTAATGCCCACTACCATCAGATACAACATCGCTTACATTATAATTCCCTTTTCCATTAATAAATTGTTTACCATCTGCATCAGGACTTTTCTCTGGAATAAATCGATTCGTTTTTGCCGCAGCTAAACGTAAATCAATGCGATAATATTCAAAATTTAATTTTCGAGTGTCAATTTCTTTTCTCTTATAGAAACGTTCTTTCGCTGGTAAAAACATCGGATCTAAAATCTCCGCCTGGTCTTGTTGATCCCATTGAATTTTGGGTCTCCAAACAATTTGCGGTGTATCTAAATCGTTTCCATTTTCATCTTGCGTCATGTAAAACTGATCCATACCACCGTCTCCCAATAATCTTCGAGCGATGGAATCTCTTACCCAATAAACAAATTGGCGGTACTCATTATTTGAAATTTCCGTTTGATCAATATAAAAGGCTTGAATAGAAACCGTTTTAGATTTAGTAGTATGAGCGAAGGAAATATCCTCATCATCAGGTCCCATTTGATAAGATCCTGGTGGAATGTATAGCATCCCATAAGGAGTAGGCTGATACCAAGTTTCACGCCCTTGTACTCCAATCAACTGACCATTTCCACCTTTATTACAGCCGCTAACGATGGCAATAAAGGATCCAAATAGAAGTAATTTTTTCATGCTGCCTCCTTGGTTATTTTTACAATGTGTACTTTTTTTCATAGAAATCATTGGTATAAAATAGGCGTTCAAAAACAAATTGACTTGCTTGAACGAAACAATAACAAATTTTGTTACAGTTTTTTATTTTTTTACAAAAATCTAACTGTTTGATGACTTTGAATATGCGATTTTGGAACAATTTTAAAACAATACCCTAACATAATTTCATGGCTTCCGTTGCTGTATGTTTTTAATTCAGATGTAGTAATATCATACGAATAGCCAATTCTAACAGTAGAACCATTTGTAAAGGAGTGCTGATAGCCCACCAATGCAACTATTGCGTCGTTTGGTCGGTAAGAAACGCCTATCCAAACCATTTTATCATATCTTATTAAAGCATTCACATCCACTTGTGTAGAGGAAGCATCTGATTTCGCAAATATAGAAGGCATAATATCAAAATCTGAAGTTGCATGAAATGTATATCCTGCCATTACATAATAATGTCTTGCTAAATCAAATTGATAACTTGGATAACTTCCACTTGTAAAAGATTGTTGAGGAATGTGACTGGTAGAAATACCAAAATACATTTGATCTTGAATACTATAATATACTCCTAAGCCAACGTCATATGTCATACTACTCACTCCAGTTACTGGAATTGAATTGTCGCTGGCTCCATTTGTTCCGTCAGGAGCTAACCAAGCACCCGAAAGTGATTTTTGAATAATTCCGAGTTCTGGACCTATTCCAATTACTCCAGGACCTGCAGCAATATGATATGAATATGCTAAAATAGCTCCGAATGTTTTATCAAAACCCAATTGATCACTGTAAGCAGTCAATCCAAGTCCGCCACCTATGCCTGGAATATAAGCATCACCACTAAATAAAAATGTTTTGGGTGCACCCGGAAAATTTACCCATTGTTCTCTTCCAAGAAGAGTTGCACAATATGCATGATTAATTCCTGCATAAGCGGGGTTAATATCTAACTGGTTAAACATGTTCTGGCTGAACTGCGCATCTTGCTGTGAAAATGCCGCCAATCCTGCTACTGATAAGGCAATTGTAGTAAATATTTTTTTCATTTTACTGTGTTGTTTGGTTTAATTTTTAAGACTATTTCTTCAAACAATAGGACGCTAAAGTATATATTATATTTATAAAAACAAATATTTTGTAAACAATTTGATGTTTATTTTTTTTGATACTTTCAAAACTTAACTTAATTTTTGAAACGTTTGCCACCATCTATCAGGAACTTCTTCCTTGCAAGCCGTTTCGTAATCGCTGTAAGAGCAAGGAACTAAACAATGTCGTTCGTATTTTATTTTTTTATTTGGCGGATACGGAACTTCCATCCACCACCTCGAACTTTTATTGCTTTTATAAAAAATTATTTCGTGTTTATTATTTTTGATGGAAACGCGGTATTTTAAATATTCTGTTTTATCGTTTATCGGATAATCTTTTTTACGATTGTAAAAACCTTCTATAAAATACCAAATCATTTGCGCCACTAAGTGCGTCGTTTGTCCGGATTTATCAAAAACAGGATTTATTTCATAAAAACCGATGGACGAAAGTTTATCGCTCATACCCGCGTAACGCACCAACTGACAGGCTTCTTCGCCATAAAAACCATTGGGAGAAGCATTTCCATTTCCTGGAGCATCGGAATGACGAATCGCGGAAATATCAAACGTTACTAAATCTGCATTGCGAATAACAGGCTCCGCTTCTTCCATCGAAGTTCTTACTTGTCCGATACGATACGCATCAAAATACAATTTCGAAATCAATTGCAAAGCGTTGGTATCCGTAAAATAAGTTTGATACCCAATATTACTGAAATTAAATAAAAAATTAGGCTGATGTAAAATTATTTTACTGAGATACGACCTCGAATCAAGCGGCTGATCAACATCTCCTAAATCAAAAGCTGGATCAATCGCCACCATATTAATGGTTTGTTCCAAACTTTCATAGGCCAAATAATTTGCAAACGTAATATCTTGGCCGCCTCCGATAATTAACGGAATAATATTGTGTTTAATCAACTCTGTAGCAACCGCAGTTACTGCAAAATAAGAATCTTGTACCGAAAAACCTTTTTTGATATTTCCTAAATCTGCAATTTTTACCGCGTAATTTCCTTGGTATAATTTATACAAATATTGACGCACGTAATCAGCTGCAAAACCACATCCTTCATTGTTTACTGCAGCTCTGTCTTCTTCCACACCAACAATTGCGATGTGCACATTTTTTAATTCCGGAAATTTTTTTTCGAGAAAATAAATATCCATCACATTTCCCAATGCCAAAGGCTGATACGTTTTTGCAGCATCTAACTTTGATAAATCGATAGGTTCAAAATATTCCGATAAATCGTTCATTTGATTGGTTCGATTTTAGACGTTCGAAAAATTATTTTTTTGGAGACGTTTTTTTCGCCTTTGAAAAATTATTTTTTGGAGTCGCTTTTTTTACTGTTTTTTTTGCCGACTTTTTTGTTGATTTCTCTACTTTTACAGGAGCTTTTGCATCTGCCTTTTTGCCAAACGATTTCTTTTTAAAACTACGCGTATCTTCTGAAGCAATTTTCAAGCATTCTTCCAATGTCAATGTCTCAGGAACTGTTCCTTTCGGGATTTTAAAATTATCTTTTTCGATGGCAATGTAAGGCCCCCAACGTCCGTTTAACACACGCACCGTTTCATTTTCTGGAAACGTTTTAATAATTTTATTTTTGTCTGCTTCGCGTTTAGCGAGAATAATTTCGATGGCAGTTTCTGCGCTAATCGTCATCGGATCGTATTCTTTTTTGATAGAATAAAACGCATTATTATGTTTGATATACGGACCAAAACGTCCAATCGCAATTGTCATTTCTTTGTCTTCAAATTCACCGCCTTTTCGCGGAAGTTTAAATAAATCCAGCGCATCTTGCAAGGTAATAGATTCTAAACGTTGGTCTTTTTTTAAGCTCGCAAATTTTGGTTTTTCTGCTTCGTTATTTCCTTCGCCAATTTGCACCAAAGGCCCGAAGCGCCCAATGCGCGCATAAATATTTTTTCCACTGGCGGGATCAATACCTAACAAACGCTCACCCGAAGCACGTTCCGAATTATCAGAAGTGTCTTCTACGTTTTTATGAAACGGTTTGTAAAAACGTTCCAACATTTTACTCCACGTTAATTTCCCTTCTGCAATTTCATCAAACTCCTCTTCTACACTTGCCGTGAAATTGTAATCCATGATATTTTTAAAATGCGTTACCAAAAAATCATTCACCACAATTCCAATATCAGTCGGAAATAATTTTGATTTTTCTGCACCCGTATTTTCTGTTTTTATTTCTTCGGAAATTTTTTCGGATTTCAGCGACAAAAAATTATATTTTCGTTCATGTCCTTCTCGGTCTTCTTTCACCACGTAGCCGCGTTTTTGAACCGTAGAAATAGTTGGCGCATACGTAGAAGGTCTACCAATGCCCAATTCTTCTAATTTTTTCACCAAACTTGCTTCCGTATATCGTGCCGAATGATGGCTGAAACGTTGCGTTGCAGAAATTTCTTGAGCTACTAAATCTTCTCCTTTTTTAATCGGAGGTAACATTGTTTTTTGATTTTCATCTTCGCTCGAATCGTCATCACTCGATTCCATATACACTTTCAAAAAACCATCAAATTTCAATACTTCTCCTTGCGCCACAAATTTCTCCGTTGTTGTTGAAACAGCAATTGTAGCAACTGTTTTCTCTAATTCTGCATCGCTCATTTGCGAAGCAATCGTACGTTTCCAAATTAAATCGTACAAACGCTTTTCGTTATTTTCTCCATCCACACTGTGTTTATTAATGTAGCTCGGACGAATAGCTTCGTGGGCTTCTTGCGCACCTTTTGATTTTGTTTTGTAATGACGAATGTTCAAATAATTTTTTCCGTACGCACTTGTAATTTCTTCCGTTGCCTGATCAATCGCTGTATCCGAAAGATTTACAGAGTCTGTTCTCATATAAGTTATTTTTCCGGCTTCGTACAATCGCTGAGCAATCATCATCGTTTGCGCTACAGAAAATCCTAATTTACGACTCGCTTCTTGTTGTAAAGTAGAAGTTGTAAAAGGCGCTGCCGGTGACTTTTTAGAAGGTTTTGTTTCTAAATTTTCAATATTAAAATTGGCTCCGATACATTTTTTTAAGAATGCATTTGCTTCTTCGTGCGTGCGAAATTTTTCATTTAATTCCGCTTTTAAAATTGATTTTCCAGCCTGAAAATTAGCCACCACTTTATAAGTGGAAATACTTGTAAAAGCAGTAATTTCACGCTCTCTCTCCACAATTAAACGAACCGCTACGGATTGTACGCGTCCCGCTGAAAGCGATGGTTTTATTTTTTTCCACAACACTGGCGAAAGTTCAAAACCAACCAATCTATCTAATATTCTTCGCGCTTGTTGCGCATCCACTAAATTTTGATCAATGCTTCGCGGATGTGCAATCGCATTTTTAATTGCTTTTTCCGTAATCTCATGAAAAACGATGCGCTTTGTATTTTTATCCGTTAAATTTAATGTCTCGAATAAATGCCAAGAAATAGCTTCTCCTTCACGGTCCTCATCCGTTGCTAACCAAACTGTTTCTGCACCTTTCGCTAATTTTTTTAATTCCGAAATTAATTTTTCTTTGTCTGCCGAAATTTCATAAACAGGCGCAAAACTATTCGCCGTATCTACCGACATTCCTTTTTTTGCCAAATCCCGAACGTGTCCGAAACTCGACTTAACAGAATACTCCTTGCCCAAAAAGCCTTCAATTGTTTTTGCCTTGGCAGGCGACTCCACTATCACTAAATTTTTTGCCATCGCTATTTATTTTAGGATAAATTTTTAGAAAACGAGTGCAAAGAAAAAGATTTCAAAACCACTTTTCCAAATTTATTATTGCAGCCATTTTCCATATATATATTTCATATATATATTTTTTTTGAAAAAAAAATTTTCAGATGCTCTTTTTTATGTTCCATCATCAAAATATTATTTTTTATGAAATCTCAATAAAAAACATTTACTTTGCAGCCCTATTTTTTATTTTTGATTTAAAATGAATACACTCATCGAAGTTTTAATCAGCATTGTCAGCATTGTGCTGATATTGGTTGTTCTTGTACAAAATTCAAAAGGAGGCGGTTTGTCGTCATCCTTCGCATCTTCTAACCAAGTGATGGGCGTTCGTAAAACAACCGACTTTTTAGAAAAAGCAACTTGGGCACTTGCAATTGGATTGTTAGTATTGAGTTTATTTTCAGTACCATTCAGCTCTTCTTCGAGCAATACAACAGATAATTCAACCGCTGCTCCGCAAGAATCCGTTACGCGCAAAAAAGCGCAAGAAATGGGCAACGTCAATTCTTTCCAAAACAATGCAATTCCCGCTCCAGCTGCTACAGCAGCTCCTGCTGAGGGAACAAAAAAAGGAGCAGCTCCTGCCGCCGACAAGAAAAAATAATTTTTCTGTTGTACAAATGTCAGACTGTCATTTTTGTCTGACAGATTTTGCCTAAAAAAATCGAGAAGATGTAAATTTGTCTTGATTGAATGCCAAAAAATGTATTGGCACGAATAATGACGAGAAAGAGCGTATCAAAAAAATAATTTTCTAACCTAAAAATAAATTTCAAAAAATGGCAACAGTAAAAATTAAACCGCTCGCAGATAGAGTAATTATAGAAGCCGCTGCAGCAGAAGAGAAAACAGCCGGAGGAATTATTATCCCCGATACAGCAAAAGAAAAACCTCAAAAAGGAAAAGTAATCGCTGTTGGAACAGGAAAAAAAGACGAGCCAATAACTGTTAAAATTGGCGATCACGTGCTTTACGGAAAATATGCTGGAACCGAAATCCAAATTGAAGGCAAAGAATACCTCATCATGCGCGAATCTGATATTTTCGCGATTGTATAACACGAAAAATTAGTGTTCAAATTATCGTTTGAAAAAATAATTTTTTGAAGCTCTAAAAAACAATTTAATATTAATCAAATAAAAAAACTAAAATCAAAATGGCAAAAAATATCACCTTTAACCTCGAAGCCCGCGATGCCTTAAAAAAAGGCGTGGACGCATTGGCAAATGCAGTAAAAGTTACATTGGGACCAAAAGGTCGTCACGTAATTATTGACAAAAAATTTGGTGCACCGAGCATCACGAAAGATGGTGTTACCGTTGCAAAAGAAATTGAATTATCTGATGCAGTAGAGAATATGGGCGCTCAGATGTTGAAAGAAGTTGCTTCTAAAACTGCTGATATTGCTGGAGACGGAACAACTACGGCAACTGTTTTAGCGCAAGCTATTGTAACAGGCGGTTTGAAAAACGTAGCTGCCGGTGCAAATCCAATGGATTTGAAACGCGGTATTGATAAAGCGGTACAAGCTGTGGTTGAAAATCTCAAAAAGCAATCACAAAAAGTAGGCGACGACAATAAAAAAATTGAACAAGTTGCTACGATTTCTGCTAACAACGACAGTGCTGTCGGAAAATTAATTGCCGAAGCAATGGGAAAAGTAAAGAAAGAAGGCGTAATTACTGTTGAAGAAGCAAAAGGAACTGAAACTACTGTTGAAATAGTAGAAGGAATGCAATTCGACAGAGGTTATGTTTCTGCTTATTTTGTAACTGATGTGGAGAAAATGGAAGCCGTTTTAGAACAGCCCTTAATTTTACTTTATGACAAAAAAATTTCCAACATGAAGGAATTACTTCCGATTTTGGAAAAAGGCGTTCAAACAGGAAAACCAATTTTAATTATTGCCGAAGATATTGACGGAGAAGCTTTATCCACTTTAGTGGTAAATAAAATTCGTGGTTCACTAAAAATTGCAGCTGTAAAAGCTCCAGGTTTTGGCGATAGAAGAAAATCAATGTTAGAAGATATCGCTATCTTAACAGGCGGAACACTTATTTCAGAAGAAAGAGGTTTTAAATTGGAGAATGCCGATTTATCTTATCTCGGAAAATGCGAAAAAATTACCATTGATAAAGACAATACAACTATTGTTGGAGGCAGCGGAAAAAAAGCAGAAATTACTGCTCGCGTTAACCAAATTAAAGCGCAAATGGAAAGTACTACTTCCGATTACGATAAAGAAAAACTACAAGAACGTTTGGCTAAATTAGCTGGTGGCGTTGCTGTTCTTTACGTTGGAGCTGCTACTGAAGTAGAAATGAAAGAGAAAAAAGATCGCGTGGACGATGCACTTCACGCAACACGTGCTGCTGTGGAAGAAGGAATTGTACCAGGAGGTGGCGTTGCTTATATCAGAGCTATCGAAGTACTTGAGAAATTAAAAGGTTTGAATGAAGACGAAACAACTGGAATTCAAATTGTGAAACGCGCAATCGAAGAACCACTTCGTCAAATTGTTGCAAATGCAGGATTAGAAGGTTCTATCGTGGTACAAAAAGTACGCGAAGGAAAAGCTGATTTCGGATACAATGCACGTACTGATAAATATGAAAATTTACTTTCTGCAGGTGTCATTGACCCTACAAAAGTAACACGCGTTGCACTTGAAAATGCAGCTTCTATTGCTGGAATGTTACTCACAACTGAGTGTGTTTTGGCTGAGAAAAAAGAAGAAAATTCTTCTCCAATGGGAAATCCAGGAATGGGTGGAGGAATGGGCGGAATGATGTAAAAAATAATTTTTCAAATACTTCGAAACCCTCTTTGCAAATTTTGCAAAGAGGGTTTCGTTTTTTCAAAAAATAAATTCCACATTATTTTTTACTTTTGGATAATAAATTTTAACAAGATGGCGATTCGAATTAACAACTTAGAAGAATATTTTTCCGAATATAAAAAGAGTATCGAAAATCCTGAACGCTTTTGGGAAGAGCAGGCAAAAACTTTTTTTTGGCGAAAAAGATGGGATAAAATTTTAGAATGGGATTTCGAAAAGCCAGATGTCAGATGGTTTATCGGAGGAAAATTAAACATTACCGAAAATTGTTTAGATCGTCATTTGGCAAGCAAAGGAAATCAAACAGCATTGATTTGGGAACCGAATAATCCGAACGAAAAGGCTGTAAAATATACCTATTCCGAACTCCACGCAGAAGTGTGTCGTTTTGCAAATGTGTTAAAAAATAACGGTGCAAAAAAAGGCGATCGCATCATTCTTTATATGCCAATGATTCCACAACTCACCATAGCAGTGTTGGCTTGCGCCAGAATTGGAGCAGTACATTCCGTAGTTTTTGCAGGCTTCTCCGCCAATTCCCTTTCGGATAGAATCATCGATTGTCAATCAACATTCGTCATTACCAGTAATGGCGCGTATCGTGGCGCGAAACAAATTTCCATCAAAGAAATTGTAGATGAAGCGATAGAAAAAAACAATTCTGTAAAAAGAGTGATTGTATATTCACATACAAATGCTGAATGTATCATGAAACAAGGACGCGACGTGTTTTGGAAAGACGAAATAAAAAATGTTTCTGCGATTTGTGAAGCCGAAGAAATGGATGCGGAAGATTTATTATTTATTTTATATACCTCCGGATCTACTGGAAAACCGAAAGGTGTAGTGCATACGATTGGCGGTTATATGGTGTACACGGATTATTCTTTTCGAAATGTTTTTCAATACAATGAAAAAGAAGTCTATTGGTGTACTGCCGATATTGGTTGGGTTACTGGGCATTCGTACACTATTTACGGACCTTTATTAGCAGGTGCCACAACTCTGATGTTTGAAGGAATTCCGACTTATCCAGATGCTGGACGTTTCTGGAAAATTATTGATAAGCATCAAGTAAATATTTTTTACACTGCACCCACTGCTATTCGTGCGTTACAAGCACATGGTGACGAATTTGTAAAACCGTATAAATTAGATTCGTTGCGAGTTTTGGGAAGTGTAGGTGAGCCGATTAACGAAGAAGCTTGGCATTGGTACGATACACACATCGGAAAAAATAATTGCCCGATTGTAGACACCTGGTGGCAAACAGAAACAGGCGGAATTTTAATTTCGCCTTTAGCAGGAATTACAAAAACAAAGCCGAGTTATGCGACGCTTCCCTTGCCGGGAATAGAGCCTATTTTAGTGGATCACAATGGAACAGAATTGAAAGGAAATAATGTGGAAGGAAATTTGTGCATTCGCTTTCCGTGGCCTTCTATTATCCGCACTACGTATGGCGATCACGAACGTTGTAAGCAAACTTATTTTTCTACTTACAAAAATTTTTATTTCACAGGCGATGGTTGCAAGCGAGATGAAGATGGTTATTATCGAATTACTGGTCGCGCGGACGATGTAATGAATGTTTCTGGGCATCGCATCGGAACGGCTGAAGTAGAAAATGCGATTAACGAACATTCCGATGTGGTGGAATCTGCGGTGGTAGGTTTTCCACATCCCATCAAAGGACAAGGCATTTACGCGTATGTGATTTGCTCGAAATCCATTGATGACATTCCGAAATTGCGTGAAGAAATTTTAGCAACGGTAACAAAAATTATCGGAGCCATTGCGAAGCCGGATAAAATTCAAATTGTTCGCGGATTACCAAAAACACGTTCTGGAAAAATTATGCGCAGAATTTTACGAAAAATTGCCGAAGGCGAATTTGCAAATCTGGGAGATACTTCTACGCTACTTGACCCCGAAGTAGTGGAAGAAATAAAAGTGGATGCAGTAAAATTGCAATAAATAAAATTGGCTTTAGCCAAACAATTAATCATTGAATTTCTTGAATCTATTCTTGTTGGGTTTTTATATTTTATTTGTTTATGAGAGTAGTTTTAGAATATTAGGTAACGGTCGGGCTTGCTGCTGTGCTGGTATTCATTGCTCTTCCAGCCCGACCGCCAGCCCTATAAAATTATTTAGAGTTCAAATTACGAACAAAAGTTGAAAGGAAATCCGTCAGCCTAAACCGCTGCTGATAGTGACAAAAAGATGAGAA
Organism: Bacteroidia bacterium; assembly: GCA_039924845.1. Taxonomy (NCBI): domain Bacteria; kingdom Pseudomonadati; phylum Bacteroidota; class Bacteroidia; species Bacteroidia bacterium. The sequence goes on along the minus strand of JBDTAC010000099.1, from coordinate 4,351 downwards.
TTTATTCGTCAGCCAGCATAGCAGTCAAGCCACCTGTTATAGCCAGTTTATTTTCATTGTCCTTCAAGTTTTCCATCCGCATTAAGAATTATCATTTTGTTTGCGTCTACCAGGAAGTTGAAATACGTTACTAAATTTATTCCATTGTCTTCGGCGACTTTAACAAGATAAACATTTTTCATTGTGTCTTCTAACGTCGGTATAAGTGAAATGTGCCTTTGGCTTTTTGATAAACTGTCAATGAGTCTAATTTGGTCTTTTACAATTTTTTGCTCTGCTACAATATCTAAAACTTTTTCAATTATTATATCTGTCGACTTTGCCTTGTCAATGCTGTCGAGTTGAATTTGAAATTCTGTCCACCACCCGATACCATATTTACTTTCCAAGTGACTAACCATTGCATTATTGTAATATTTTGTCCCGTTGATAATGTCTGTTGTTACATTACAACCAAAAAGATAAAAGTCAAGACCGTAAGAGTTAGCTAATTTTTGTTTTTGTTCAAAGTTCAAAAGTATTTCTCCAATTTCGGCTATTTGAATTTTTCCGTTTTTAATGTCTTGTTTGGCTGTCCAAAAGTTGAAAGGCGTAAAAAATCCGAATGCAAAACGAAGTCCGAAATAAAGTCCACCGATAAGTAGAATTGTAAAAAGTCCGTATGTTATTTTACGTTTCAAATTTTTGTTTCTGTCGTTAGTTTGGTGTCGTCCTAAAATTGGCTATAACACTCAGATTGCCGCAACAAAATTTGCGATTTATTGCGTCAATCCTGCCATTAGTTTATGTAAAGCGAAATAAATAACAAAAAGCTATTTCGCTTTACGTTTCAAAAATAAGGCATATTTTACTTGCAACAAACTTTATATTTTAAGTTCAAAAAAATATTTTTTCAAGCACCCTTTTTTAAATAAGTATCTTTGAATTGTTTTGATCACTTTTAATACAGAAAATATTTTCGAAAAATATGGCGCTACTACGCAGTAAATCACAAAAGATAATTGATTTTATTACCTTCCCGATAAGGGCTGTTACCATTTTCCAAGACAACAAATGGGGTTTAAGTTCGCTCCGTTCCGAACGATTTGAATACAGCGCGCGCGAAGTAAAAGGACATTGTTTAGACGTAGGTTGCGGAAAACACAATTTGTTTATCAACGATTATTTGCAAGGCAAAGGAATTGGAATTGATGTGTATAAATACGACGGTTTAACGGACGAACACATTGTAAACGACATCACGCATTTTCCGTATGAAAACAACACGTTTGAATCCGTTACGTTTATTGCCAATATCAACCACGTCCCGCGTCCGAAGCGCGATGTAGAATTAGCCGAAGCATACAGATGTTTGAAAACTGGTGGGAATATCATCATTACAATGGGAAATCCTTTGGCGGAAATATTGGTTCATAAAGTAGTTTTTGTGTACGGAAAATTATTTGGTGCGCATCACGACATGGATACGGAAAGAGGTATGGAAGAAGGCGAGGAATATTATTTGACTGATACTGAAATTATTTCTCGAATGAAAATGGCGGGTTTTAAAAACATCGAAAAAAAATATTTTGCCACGCAATGGGCGTTAAACGCGCTTTTTGTAGGAACTAAAATTTAAAAAGCGGTTTGAAAAATTATTTTTTTGAAGGTCAAAAAAAGCACGTAAAATCAACATATCTCCTAAAAATGAACATCCTTTTTCGATTTACTTTTTTAGTTTAACGAAGAATCTTATATTTGTCCCCCTAAAACTTAATTTTTAAGATGAGTACGTTAAATAAAATTAGAAGTCAAGCCGGATTACTGGTAATTGTAATCGGAGGCGCATTGTTTATTTTCATTCTTCAAAGTGCTTTTGAGTCCGGAAAATATTTTTTCGGAAACTCCGACAGAAATGTAGGAGAGCTTTTTGGCAAAGGCATTCCGTACGATGAATTCAATAATCAAGTAGAAGAAGCTATCGCGATACAAGAAAAAAATTCTGGAAAAACAACTATCAATGATCAAGACAGAACTAAAATTGTACAAGATACGTGGCAAAAAATCACCAACGAAACAATCATGACCAAAGAGTACAAAGCTTTGGGAATAACAGTTTCCGACGATGAATTGTACAGCTTAATGCTCGGAAAAAATCCACATCCTTACGTGGTTCAATATTTTACAGATCATCAAACAGGACGTATTATTCAGACTTTTGCCGATCCAAAAACAGGTCAATTAAATCCAGACATCGTTTTAAAATATACGCAGCAAATGAATGCGGATCAAGATGCACAATGGGCTTTGTTGGAAGACGAAGTACGCAAAGCAAGGTATTATGAAAAATACATTGACTTAATTAAAGCCGCAATGATTGTAACTACGAGCCAAGCAAAAATGGATTATGTTGCGCAAAAAACAACTTTCGATTTGAATTATATAATGAAACGTTACGCTGCTGTTTCCGATAGCTCAGCGAAAGTAAGCGACAGCGATTTGAAAAATTATTACAACGCACATTTGAATGATTACAAACAAGAAAGAAGTCGCAAATTAAATTACATCGCGTACGAAGCCATTCCTTCTACAGCCGACACAGCAGATATTAAATCAGACATTACAACAATTGAAAAAGATTTTAAAAAATCGAAACCAGCAGATGATTCTTCTTTTGTGATTGCAGAATCGGACGGCAGAATATTTGACAATACGTATCATAAAAAAGGAACTCTTTCTCCGATAATTGATTCGACTATGTTTTCGGCGGAAATAGGTACTGTGGTTGGACCTTATGAAGAAAATGGTTCTTTTAATTTAGCTAAATTAATTGATGATAAATTTGTGCCAGATTCTGTAAAAGCGCGTCATATTTTGATTCGTCCGGTAAACGGAGATCTCGCGAAAGCGAAAGCAAAAGCAGACAGCTTGAAAGCAATATTGACGGATGCTAATTTCGATGAAATGGCAAAAGCCAATTCAGAAGATGGAAGTGCTTCCAAAGGCGGTGATTTAGGTTGGTTTAAACGTGGACAAATGGTTCCGGAATTTGATGCTGCTTGTTTTTTCGGTAAAACCGGAGACATTGTAGAAGTGCAAACAAAATTCGGTTTCCACCTCATTCAGTTAGAAGAAAAAAGCGAAAGCGGACAGAAAGAAGTGGAAGTGGCAATTGTTAGTAAACAAATCATTCCTGGAAAACAAACGCTGAGCGATGCCTATACCAAAGCAAGCAAGTTTTCAGGACAAAATAACAAAGCTGATTTATTTCAAAAAGCAGTGGATGCAAATCATTTGAGCCAGCGCATTGCAGATGTAAAAGAGAGCGATGATAATATCCCCGGATTGGACAATCCGAAAGAATTAATTCGTTGGGCATACCAAGCCAAACAAGGCGATGTATCTCAAACGTTTCAGTTCGGAAATAAATTTGTGGTTGCTTTATTATCTCAAATAAAAGAAAATGGAATTGCGCCATTAGATCAAGTGAAAGACGCAGTAACACATTATGCAATGCAAGATAAAAAAGCCGAAATTCTGAAAAAAGAAATGAATGATGCAATGGCTGGTACATCTAATTTACAAGCATTGGCTGCTAAAACAGGATTGCAAACAGCCAGCGATAAAAACGCAAGTTTTGGAACAAATGTATTGCAAGGTATTGGTCCAGAAGGCAGCGTAATTGGTGTTGCATCGGTATTAAAAGCAAACCAACTTTCAAAACCAATACAAGGACAAGCAGGTGTTTTTGTGATTAGTGTTGATTCTATTCATCCCGCAACTCCTATAACGGATTATAAAGCCTTGCAAATGCAATTGCAACAAAGTTTATCCAATCAAGCAGATTACGATGTGTTCGGCGCGTTAAAAACGAATGCGAATGTTGTGGATCACATCGGTAAGTTTTATTGAGAAATATTTTTTATCCTTCAAAAGCACGAACAATCGTTCGTGCTTTTTTTTTGTACTTTTTATGCTCTAAAAAATATTTTTTTGAGCGTGTTTTTAACTCCACAGGTTTGAATTGGAATAGTGAAATGTACAATACAAATTAGCTCTTTAGGAGAAAAATAGGATAATGCACGTAAAATAATCAAGTCTACAGCTTACACAATCGTTGCTATTACTCGTGGGGACGACTCTTCGGGTCTGGAAATTGACTCTTCAACTCGTGGGAACGACTCTTCGGGTCCGGAACTTGACTCTTCAACTCGTGGGGACGACTCTTCGGGTGCGGAACTTGACTCTTCAACTCGTGGGGACGACTCTTCGGGTGCGGAACTTGACTCTTCAACTCGTGGGGACGACTCTTCGAGTCTGGAAATTGACTCTTCAACTCGTGGGGACGACTCTTCGGGTCTGGAAATTGACT
>JBDTAC010000098.1 GCA_039924845.1 Bacteroidia bacterium | reverse complement strand
TAGATTTATTACCCGTTTCCATCGGGATTGTTTTTACTTGAAGTGCATTCATTTCTTCCAATACCTTGTAAATTTCTTTTAGATTCGAACTTTTAGAGACTAAGGTTGAAAACCATAAACAGTTTTTAGCGAATCGTTTACTTTCCATAACCATCGTACGAATGAACATATATTCTCCGCCTTCAAATATTAATTCATGGTTAATTCCTGCAAAATTGAGTGTCGGTATTTTTGTTCTTTTTCCAGATAGATTCATCACTTTTCTTTGTGTGCTTTTTTGAGCTTCTTGCGAAGAAGAATGAAAAGGTGGATTACAAATCGTACAATCAATTTTCTCTTCTTTGCCGATTATTCCGTAAAAAATTTCTTCTTTCTTTTTTTGGATTCTACATTCTACTTTATCCGTAAGTGATGGATTAGCTGCAACAATATGCTGTGCTGATTTAATTGATTTGGGATCAACATCAGAGCCGATAAATTTCCAATCGTATTCCGTTACGCCAATGATAGGGTAAATACAATTTGCTCCTACACCCACATCCAGACAGGTAATTTTATCGCCCTTTGGAATAATCCCAGAATTATTTTCGACTAACAAATCCGCGATATAGTGAAGGTAATCTGCTCTTCCAGGTATTGGTGGACATAAATTCTCATCTGGAAATTCCCAATGTTTGACTCCGTAATAATGACTTAACAGTGCTCTATTTAATAGTTTTACCGCAATAGGATTCGTGAAATCAACCGAATCTCCGCCATATTTATTCGGTTTTATATAAGCTGTTAATTCAGGAATAGCAATTATCAATGCAGCTAAATCATAGCGCTCACGGTTTTTATTGCGAATGTGCAGTCTTGTTTTTTCCAGATTACTTTTTTCTGCTAACATGCTATATGTTTTTTCTCCTTTTACTTGTCCAAAATTAATAAATCCTTTGCTCTTGTCTATCAAAAATTTTATTCGCACAACAAACCGAAGCAATACAATTCTCTTACCTTCGCATTGATCAATTAAAGATGAAATGTCCTCGAATATTAAAGAAGTTTTATATCAGCATTGTGTGAATTATGTGCAAAACCGAATTAAAACAATTCAGGATTCTATTTCGTCATCGCAGGAGTCTGCCAATTCGGAAACTAAAAGTACGGCTGGCGATAAACACGATACTGCCCGCGCGATGATGCAATTGGAAGTGGAACAAAAAAGCAAACAATTGGCGGAAGCACAAAAATTAACAATAGGATTAAGCCTAATTAAACCAACATTAAAACTTAGCACCGTTCAATTGGGCGCATTGGTTTTTACCAATTACGGTATTTATTATTTGGCGATTAGTACGAGCAAGATTGATTTAATGTATTCTACTTATTTTCTTATTTCTCCGAATTCGCCCATTGGACAAGCTTTATTGGGATTAAAAAAAGGAGATGCTACCGAATTTAATGGAAAGAAAATAACTATTGAGGATGTGCAGTGATTCTGGAATAGTCGGTTTAATTTGTCATGTAAGTTGCTCATTTAATTTATGTTTCCATTTTACAAAGTCATCAACAAAATCAGAAGCAATGTCATCATGTTCAATTACAGTAAATGCAAGGTCGCTGTCATGGTGATTATTTCTGTAAGCCCGTTTGTAATTTTCTCGTCCGCTATTTCTGATTGTGTTAACTGAATCCTCTATTCTCTTGAATTGAAATTCAATTTCTCTGTCTGATTTGTCAATGCACCAAATGTAAGTTGCATGAGTATTGAGAAGTTCCCAAACGAAATGATTGTTCTCCTTGCCTTCCAATAGAAACAGAAAACCAAAGTTGGGATGCAATGTGAAGCGCAATTTGTTTTTCTCTGATTGCTTGCCCGATAAATATTCAAGTTGCTTTCTGTTTCTGATTTTGTGATGGTCAACCAAAAAACGCAAAATGTCCTGTTCTGTTTGCTTAAAAACATTTCCTTCAATGTCTTCAGAAATTTGGTCGCCAAAAATTTCCTCTGCTGTGAAAAGAGATTTGTCTGTTGTGTTAACTCTTGGTGATTTTGTCAAGGAAATTGTCCGCTGATATTTTATGCTATCAATCAATTCGGAGGTTATCATTTCTATTTGAGAAGAAGTTGCAGTTGCATCAGTATACTTTCCGTCTGTTGTTTTGATTGAAGCAACCACTTTAAACTTTCTTGTCTTTAGAATTTTTGCGAACCATGATTTTATATTGTCAAACTCTGCAAGAATAAATTCGTTTTTTATTTTGAAATGTATCTTGCTGCTAACTTCTTTGATGTGTTTGTTGAATGCTACATAGCCAAGCATAAAGTGAGCATCGGTAAAGTAAACGCTGAATTCAACTTTAAATGTTTCAATTATTGGCTTGTGTTCTGTTGGAACAAAGGGAGTAGTGTTCTGAAATGTTTGAGGAAGATTTATTTCAACTTTATGTTTTTGCAAGTCAGCGATTGAAATTGCTGGAGTAGTTTTTAGTTTCGGTTTTTCCCTGAAAAATCTATCTGCATCGTGATTATCCAAAACTTCAATCATTTTTATTTTATGATAGTGGATAAGATGACTTTCAAATTTTAGCCAATCAAATTTTTCAAATGCAATTCTCTCAACTTCTTTCGTTGATTTTTGCCTGTCAAAATTTTTGATGTCGTTAGCGAAGTAGTCAGTAACTTTTACTTTCCAACATTTCGCGTCTTCGTTGTATGCAACTAATTCAACTTTCCAAAAGATGTCTTTATTTGTCCGAAACTTCATGTGTCCAATTGGAATGTTTGTCTGTTGGATAGGGACAGTCAACTTGGGATTCAAGTGAATCTTGTCGTTGTCAACTTTGATTACTATTTCCTTTAGTGCCATTTATCAAAAGTAGTCTTTTATCTGTCTACGAAAAAATTTTAGCAAAATGAAAGCGTGATGAATTCGGGAAGTTCCGAGCGTGCGAGGAAATCACCCGATGAATAGCTTTCAGGAAGCTAAAATGAAATGAGAAAGCCAAGCCTTGAATTTTTGGTTCTTTTTTTTCAAGAAAAAAGAACGTAAAAAAAAATTCTTTGAATCGAACAAAAAAGCAATGGTTTTATTTAGCCTTCTTTCTTTTGTTTGTAAGACAAAAGTAAAGAAGAAGTAAAATTCTATTATTATCTTTTGGCTTGATCCAAAAAGAAACAAAAAAATCAAGAAAGCATAATCCCCCATATACGTTCGGAACTTCACGATTTTATTAAGTCTTTAACTTGAAAAAAATCACAATCCATCCATGCCGGTTAGTTAGAAAGCTAAAGACATAGTTCTCTAAACAGACCCATGCTCGCAGTAAAATAATTGATGCTGTCACTAAAATTATTGACGCTGGCAACAAAATTAATGATGCTGCCACCAAAATAAACGACACTGACAGTGAAATAATTGATGCTCACACCCAAATAAATGACGCTGACAACAAAATTATTAATGCTCTCAGTAAAATAAACGATGCTGTCACCAAAATAATTGATGCTCTCAGTAAAATAATTGACGCTGACACCAAAATTATTAATGCTCTCAGTAAAATAAACGACGCTATCACCAAAATAATTGACGTTGACAGTAAAATAATTAACGCTGCAAGTTGTGTGTAGAATGTATTTCCTCTCTCGTCTACCTGTGGCAGCAACCTCTTCAAGCGGAGGATGAAATTACTGTTCCACTCCAGTGGGAGATAAGGTTTTTGCATATTTTATGTTGTGCTTTCTAAGCAAATAGGGCAATCCAAATTAATTGTGTATCTTTGCCCCATCAATAAGAAGATTGTATCTCCATCCGTTTGTATTCCGATTTCACCATTCGATTTATTTTACAATTTCTTTTCAGATTAATCAGGTTATGTCTATAGACACATAAACCTGTGTGTATTTATATATAAATTAAAAAAAACAATTAATGACATTTAACGATTTAAAACTTATTAAAGAGCTTACTATAGCTTTAGATAAAAAAGGGTATAAAGAACCCACTCCCATTCAACAACAAGCCATTCCGCATATATTAGCTGGAAAAGATATTTTTGGATGCGCACAAACAGGCACTGGTAAAACAGCGGCTTTTGCTTTACCTATTTTGCAATTATTGCACGCCAGTAAAAAGGCTGTTCCGCAAAAAACAATTAAGGCACTTATACTTGCGCCGACACGCGAGTTGGCGATACAGATTAGCGAAAACATTTTAATCTATGGTAAAAACTTGGGTATATCGCACACTACGGTGTTTGGCGGTGTCAATCAAAATAAGCAGGTGGCAGCTATTAGGCATGGCGCCGATGTGTTGGTAGCAACGCCCGGTAGGTTATTAGACCTTATGCAACAAGGCTTTATTAAACTAAACAATATCGAGTTTTTTGTACTGGATGAAGCCGATCGTATGTTGGATATGGGTTTTATCAACGATATAAAAAAGGTAATAACTAAGCTTCCGGCAAAAAGACATACCATGTTCTTTTCAGCAACAGCTGCACCGGATATTATGAAGCTGGCAAACACCATTCTTAAAAGCCCAGTAAGTGTGGCGGTTACACCTGTTTCATCCACCACTACATTAGTTAAGCAATCAGTTTATTATGTGAACAAAGAAAGTAAACGTAATTTATTAAAACATCTACTAAAGAGCAGTACCATTGAAAGTGCTTTGGTATTTACACGTACTAAACATGGTGCCGATAAGGTAGTAAAAGATTTAAATAGCATTGGTATTAAAGCCGAGGCTATACATGGTAATAAATCGCAAAATGCGCGTGAAAGAGCTTTGAAGGGATTTAAAGACAGAACCATTCGTGTGCTTGTAGCTACAGATATTGCTTCTCGCGGAATTGATGTAGATAAAATATCACATGTAATAAATTACGAATTGCCGGAGCAAGCGGAAACGTATGTTCACCGTATTGGCAGAACAGGCAGAGCAGGTTCCAGCGGTATCGCTATTTCTTTTTGTACGCAAGATGAGATGCCTTATTTAAAAGACATCAGTAAATTGATTAAGAAAGATATTGAGATCATCAAGTCGCATCCTTTTTCGTAAGGTATTGCAATCGTTGCGAGGAGGTACGATGATTCAATAGCCTCTTACTTTATCTGTCCAAAACAATGTCATCGGATTTCGAATAAAATTTTAACAAAATGAAAGCGTGATGAATTCGGTATTTCCGAGCGTATGCGAGGAAATCACCAGATGAATAGCTTTCGGGAAGCTAAAATGAAATGAGGAATCCAAGCCTTGAATTTTATCAGCTATTTTCTCTTAAGTTCTTTTGACTTATAAGGTCTGTACAGACCCTAGTTTTTTATTTCAATATCGTCCACCAAGGTGCGAGCTTCAGTTTCCATACCCGAAGTGTCGTCCGCGACAGAGTGAGTCGCAATTTCGTCAGGTAAACACTCTTTCGCTTAAGCTTATCTCTATATCTTAAACCTATTTATATACTTTTTATTTATTCTACCTTAAAAAATAGGGGGTGTTATTCATATTTATTCATTTTAAATTTAATAAGTATCAAAAAATAGGGGTGTTAATAAAATAAATCACCTTTTTTATAAAATGTGCTTTGAAAAAATTATTTTTGCAGCATCAAAATAAAACCTCATCTAAAAAACAAAATAATATGACCTCTTTAAGATTTACCTCATTAGAAGAAGCTCGTAAACACGCGCCTGTTCACGTAGAATTGCCTTCTGTAAAAGTATCCGATTATTATGGCGAAAGCGTTTTCGGTAAAAAAGCGATGAAAGAATATCTTTCGGACGAAGCTTACGAAAGCGTCATGAACGCGATTGAAAAAGGCACGCGCATTGATCGCAAAATGGCGGATCAAGTAGCTGCTTCTATGAAAGCGTGGGCTGTGAATAAAGGTGCCACACATTATACTCATTGGTTTCAGCCATTAACTGGTACTACTGCTGAAAAACACGATGCTTTTTTTGAAACAACTGAAGATGGTAGCGCCATTGAAAAATTTGGAGGTTCGCAATTGGTTCAACAAGAACCGGATGCTTCCAGTTTTCCGAGCGGAGGAATCCGAAATACTTTTGAAGCTCGCGGTTATACGGCTTGGGATCCTACTTCTCCGGCTTTCGTTATTGGCAGAGCTTTGTGTATTCCTACTATTTTTGTTTCCTATACAGGAGAGGCTTTGGATTATAAAACTCCTTTATTAAAAGCCTTGAATATATTGGATAAAGCGGCGGTAGATGTGTGTCAGTATTTTGATAAAAACGTAAATAAAGTAACGGCTACTTTAGGTTGGGAGCAAGAATATTTTTTGGTGGACGAAGCTTTGTACAATGCGCGTCCAGATTTAGCCATGACAGGAAGAACTTTGTTTGGTCATGCGCCAGCGAAAGGGCAGCAGTTGGAAGATCATTACTTTGGTTCCATCCCAAAACGAATTTCCTCTTTTATGCGTGCTTTCGAAATTGAATCGCATCGTTTGGGAATTCCTGTTAAAACGCGCCACAACGAAGTAGCTCCAAATCAATTTGAGTGCGCTCCGATTTTTGAAGAATGTAATTTGGCGGTAGATCACAATCAATTATTAATGGATTTACTCGAAAAAATTGCAAAAAAACATCATTTTAGAGTGTTATTGCACGAAAAACCTTTCGCAGGAGTAAATGGAAGCGGGAAACACAACAATTGGAGCATGGGCACTAATACCGGAAAAAATTTACTTTCTCCTGGGAAAACGCCTAAGACCAATTTGCAATTTCTTACCTTTTTTATCAATACAATAAAAGCGGTGCACGACCATTCCGATTTATTGCGCGCCAGCATTGCTTCGGCAAACAATGATCACCGTTTAGGTGCTAATGAGGCTCCGCCAGCAATTATGAGTATTTTTATCGGAACACAATTAACGCAAGTGTTAGATGATTTGGAGAAGAAAGTAAAATCTGGAAAAATGAGTCCGGATGAAAAAACGGCACTTAAATTAGGCATTGGAAAAATTCCAGATATTTTATTGGACAATACCGATAGAAACCGGACTTCTCCTTTTGCGTTTACTGGAAATAAATTTGAATTCAGAGCCGTTGGATCTTCTGCTAATTGCGCAGGACCAATGATTGTGTTAAACACGATTATGGCGAATCAACTCATCGAATTTAAAAAAGAAGTAGATACAATTATCCATAAAGGCGAAGACAAAGACGAAGCCATTTTCCAAGTATTGCGCGATTATATTGTGAAATCAAAAAACATTCGTTTTGAAGGAAATGGTTATGGAGACGAATGGGTGAAAGAAGCTGAAAAACGCGGCTTGAGTAATATTAAAACTACGCCCAATGCCTTGGATGCCTTCTTAAATAAGAAAACAGTTCATTTGTTTGAATCTTTAAATATAATGTCGGATCGCGAACAAGAAGCACGACACGATATTTATTTAGAAACGTACACCAAAAAAATTCAGATAGAATCGCGTGTGATGGCAGAGTTGGCGCTTAGTCATATTATTCCGACCGCTATTAAATACCAAAAAATAGTTGTGGATAATGTAAACGGAATTAAACAATTGTTTGATGCTGCCGAATTTAAAAAAGCCACCGCTGCACAAATGGAAATGATCCGCGAAATTTCAGAACGTATTTCTACCATTAAAAAAAATGTGGACGATATGACGGAAGAACGTAAAAAAGCAAATGTCATTACCGATCATAAAAAACAAGCCATTGCGTATTGCGAAAAAGTAAAACCGCATTTCGAAACCATTCGTTATAATGTAGATAAATTGGAATTATTGGTAGACGATGAAATGTGGTCCTTACCGAAATACAGAGAATTACTTTTTGTGAAATAATTTTTTCGCGAAATAGATTGGTAAAAAGGTGTTTGAAAAATTAATTTTTCAAACACCTTTTTTGTTGAATTAAAAATGGCTTCGAAAAAATAATTTTTTGAATCTGTTTTCCTTTAATTTCCTTTTTCATGAAGTAACAAAAATTCAAGTCTTTAATTACTTAAGAGAATACGTGTTTCGGATAATCACTTTTTGCAATTCTCGATTTAAAATTAGCGCAGTAATGATATCGGGTAATGTTTTTGCATCCAGATTTTTAAGTGTTTCGGAAATTTTTTTTTCACTTACGTCGATGCGATAAAGAACGTCCATCAATTGTTGGTAATTCTGCTGTAAAAGCTTGCAAACAATGGTTTGTATTTGCACGAACAATTCCTGATAAGCGGTTTCCTGATTTCCTGAAAATAAAATTTCGAAGTTCAACATCCCGAAATCTTTTTGCGTTTGTTGTGCCGTTTGTTGGATAATTTCCGCGTTTTTAAAATACTCGGAAAGTTGATTTTCTTCCATCAATACTTTGATTTATCCAGCACCAAGCGTTTCACTGGACGATTATTCACAATGTGTTCCTCAATAATTTCCGCTACATCCGAGAGTTGCACATTCACATAAAAAACGCCTTCAGGATACACCACCAAAGTAGGTCCGAAATTACAAATATCCAAGCAGCCTGCTTTTTGCGCACGCACTTTTATCGGTAATTGTTTTTCTTTTAAGGCTTTTTTGAAAGCGGCTACTAATTCCAATCCATGGGCTTCTCCACAACTTTTACGTTCCGAATCTGCAGCGCGTTGGTTGGTGCAAATAAAAATATGTTTATCAAATTTCATCTTGTTTTTTTCTTAATTTATGACGTAAAGAAAAGAAAAAATAACACACCAATACAACGCTGGAAAAGGAGTCTTTTAGAATTTTCTAAATTTATCCAGAATAAATACAAAATTGAATTTTAATTTCGCTTTGTTTATTTTTCGATATTTGAATTTCTTTCAAAACTATGCGTTTTTTCAAAAACACTTATTTCCTATTCATCCTTTGTTTTTTTGCAGTTTATTCCGCAAATGCACAAACTACTAATTTAGATTATTACTTACTCCAAGGGCGTGAAAACAGCCCGTTTTTAAAGGATTACAGCAATCAAGTCCTTTCTAACAACATAGATAGTTTAAAATTAAAAACAGGCTATAAACCGAAAGTAAATTTGTATGGACAATTGATGTTCGCGCCTATTATCAACGGTTATGGATATGACAATGCAATTACCAACGGCGGACTGTATTCTTCTGTTATCAGTGTTTCACAGGATTTTACGCCTAAAAAAAACAAAGAAACGGAAATGCAACAAGTAGTGTTAAATGGTCAATCGCTGGGCATCTCCAAACAAATGAGTACACACGATTTGCAAAAAAATATTGTAGCGGATTACATTGCAGCATATACTTTTCAGGAGCAATGCAAGGTCGAAAAAAATAATTTATCAATGTTGAAAGCAGAAGAAATTATTTTGAAACAGCTTTTAAACAAAGGGATTTACAAGCCATCCGATTATTTGAATTTTAAAATTGAAATGCAATCCGAGCAAATAAATGCGTTGCAATTACAAGAAGATTATAAAAAAGCAGTGTCTGAATTAAATTTATTGTGTGGCATTAACGATACTTCAAGCGTTTCGATGGAAGCACCTTTGGTTAAAAGGAACCTTACTTCTAATTCATTTTCTGCTCCATTTTTTATGCAATTTACTATTGATAGTTTAAAAATTACCAATGCTCAAAATTTAATTTCGCTTCACTATAAGCCTAAATTAAGCTGGTTTGCAGATGCCGGAATTAATTCTGCTTCGTACGATATGATTTATCAACACGTGGGAACCAGTTTCGGATTAAATTTTTCGATGCCGATTTATGATGGAAAACAGCGTCAGTTGGAGGAACAAAAATTAAAAATTTCGGAAGATACTCGGAACGGATACAAAAAATATTTTATAAACCATCACGCCGCAGAAATAGCACGTACGGAGAATGAATTAGTGGCTGTGAATGCGATTGTTCAACAACTAAACGAGCAATTGATTACTTCGCAAACGTTAATTGACGTATCTAAAAAACAAATGGAACAAGGCACCATAGCTGTAACGGAATTTGTTATTGCCGTAAAAAACCAATTGATTATTCAAGCACAATTAAATCAAGAACAATTAAAAAAACTAAGTTTGATTAACGAACTAAATTATTGGAACTGGTAATTATTTCCCAAAAAAAGAACGATGAAAAAAATAATTTTTCGAAGTGCCATTTTATCTTTTGCATTTATCCTTTCACTTTTATCGGGATGTAAATCCAATACGATTTCCTCGGACGATAGCGGAGATACGGATTCTAAAGCCATCGTAGCTGTGCGCGTTACGCATATTTCTCAAGAAACTATTTCAGATCAACTTACGCTCAGTGCCACTTCCTCCTTTCTGATAAAAGATGCAGCACGCGCTAATGCCAATGGATATATCAGAAATGTGGAAGTAAATGTGGGCGATAAAATAAAAAAAGGGCAAGTCCTTTTTATTCTCCAAACGAAGGAAGCATCCGCTATTGATGCGAAAACCGATTCTCTTTTTTCCTTTTCAGGGATGCTGAAAATCACCGCCAACAAAGAAGGAATAATTACTGCTGTAAATCACCAAAAAGGAGATTATGTGCAAGACGGCGATCCGCTTTGTCTTATTGCGGACGAAAGCAGTTTGGTATTTCTACTAAACGTGCCTTATGAGTTGCATAACTACGTAAAAACAACGATGCCTTGCAGTATTATTTTGCCAGATAGCGAAGTTATAAAAGCTCGTATCGACAGCCGTTTGCCAACGATGGATGCTGCGTCTCAAACGGAAAATTATATTGTGAAAGCAATGTCTGATATATCACTTCCGGAAAATCTTATCGCTAAAATAACGATTCCGAAAACAGCCGCCAAACAAGCTTTTGTATTGCCCAAAACCGCAGTATTAACAAACGAAACAGAAACTTCTTTTTGGATAATGAAATTAATAAACGACAGCACGGCAGTAAAAATTCCGGTAAAAAAAGGGATTGAAACAAACGATAAAGTAGAAATTATTTCGCCTACTTTTTCACCGTCCGATAAAATTATTTTTTCAGGAAATTATGGATTGGCAGATACTGCAAGTGTTAAAATAATACAGCCGTGAAAAACTTTTTTTTGAGATATAAGAGTCCGATTGCCGTAATTATGGCACTTCTCATTGCTGGAGGTGTGCTTTTTTATACGCGTATCGAAACTTCTTTATTACCAGAAATTACGTTTCCGAAAATAAAAGTGATTGTAGATGACGGCGAGCAGCCAGTGGATAAAATGATGCTCACGATTACAAAACCTTTGGAGAATATCTTAAAAAAAATTCCGGATTTACAACGCATCCGAAGCACTACGAGTCGCGGTAGTTGCGAAATATCTATTTTCTTGGATTGGAATGCGAATGTGGAAACAAGTCGCCAACAAGCCGAATCCTATATTAATCAAATACGAAGCGACTTACCTGCTGGAACACAAATTAAGGTAGAAAAAATGAGTCCTTCCACCGCTCCTGTAATGGGATACACGGTAGAAAGCGCGAATAAAAGTCCGATTGAATTAAGATTGATTGCGGAACATTTAATCAAGCCATATCTTTCGCAAGTAGTCGGAATTTCATCCATTGAAGTAAGCGGAGGAAAAACAAAAGAGTATTGGATAGAACTGCATGCACAAAAGATGAGCGCATTGGGGATTACACCTGCCATGATAAATGATGCGCTCAATGCCACTAATTTTATCAAATCAAATGGCTACACAAATGATTACCGCAGATTGTATCTCACGCTCACGGATGCTGGTATTTACACGAAAGATGAATTGGAAAATGTGGTGTTGCGAAATGATGGAAAACGCATCGTTACTTTAAAAGACATTGCTACGGTAGAGATTCAACAAAAAATAGAATACATAAAAATAAATGCGAATAGCAAAGAAGCGATTCTGGTAGATATTTTAAAACAACCGAAAGCCAATTTAATTGATTTGGCAAATCAGTTAAGAGCGAAAGTAAACGAGTTGCAAAAAATGCTTCCGGAAGATGTAAAATTGGTTCCTTATTACGATCAATCAGATTTCGTTACCGATGCTGTGAAAAGTGTAAGCGATAGTTTGTGGCTCGGACTTGTCTTAGCCATTTTGGTAGTTTTTATTTTTTTACGTTCACTAAAAGCAAGCCTTACCGTTTTAGTTACTATTCCGATAACATTAGCGCTCTCATTTACGGTGGTTTATGCGATGCATTATACTTTAAATATTATCACCTTGGGTGCTATTGCTGCATCCATAGGACTCATCATTGACGATGCCATTGTTGTTATGGAACAAATTTTCCGCGTTTCAGAAGAACATCCGAACGAGGCTCCTTCTTCGGTTGTCAACAAAGCTGTGCGTTATATTTTACCTTCCATGATTAGTTCGTCCATCAGCACCATTGTTATTTTTATTCCTTTTGAAATGATGACAGGCATTGCTGGGGCGTATTTTAAAGTGCTCACCAATACAATGATTATTACATTGATTTGTTCTTTTTTCGTAACCTGGATTTGTTTGCCGGTAGTGTATTTAATTTTTGCACGTAAAAAAGAGCGTTCAAAAAATAATTTTTCAGAAGCACTTCCGCATCCCATAAAAAAACAAAAATGGATTTCTTTTTTTATCAAAAGACCCATAATTAGTTTAGCGATTATAGTTGGATTAATTTTCGCCGTATGGCTGATTTTACCAAAATTAGAAACTGGATTTTTGCCCCAAATGGACGAAGGTACTATTGCTATGGATTATTCCAGTCCGCCCGGAACCTCCCTTCAACAAACAGACTCCATGCTGTGTCAAGTTGAAAAGAAAATCTTGGCGATACCCGAAGTAGAAAGTTATGCTCGCAGAACTGGGACACAAATGGGATTTTTTATTACGGAACCCAATACTGGAGATTATCTCATCCAACTTAAAAAGAAAAGAAAACGCACTACGGATCAAGTGATTGATGCCATCCGACAAACAATAGAAAGTTCGCAACCTGCTTTGCGCGTGGATTTCGGACAAAGAATCGAAGATATTTTGGGAGATTTAATGAGTTCGACACAGCCGATAGAAATAAAAATTTTCGGAAGCGATCCCGCGTATCTTAACCAAACCGCAAGTGTTGTAGCTGGTTTGGTTACTAAAGTAAAAGGTACTGCCGATGTATTTGATGGCGTTGTAATAGCTGGTCCTAATATTGAGATCAAGCCTAATTTTATAAAATTGGCACAATACCAAATCACACCTTCTGATTTTCAATTTCAGATGGAAACTCAATTGAAGGGTTCTGTTGTTGGGCAAATCATGGAAAAGCAGCAAATGACAGACATTCGGATGGTTTATCCCGACAATAAAGATGCAACTGTTCAGCACATCAAAAATGAATTTATTTTTTTGCCGGACGGAAAATTAAAGCCGATTGGAGAATTGGCAAACGTTCAAATTCAAAGCGGTGTGGCTGAAATACAGCGCGAAAATAACCAATCGGTAGCGCTTGTAACCGCTCGCTTAGACAACCGTGATTTGGGTAGCGTTATCAAAGACATTAAAAAACAAATTGCAGAAAACATTCATTTGCCGCAAGGATACAGTATCACTTATGGAGGCTCGTACCAACAACAACAACAATCTTTTTTGGAATTATTGCAAATACTTTTTACCGCTAGTTTATTGGTGTTTACCGTTATTCTTTTTCTATACAGAGATTTTAAAGTAGCACTCCTCATTTTATTCATCGCCCTTTTGGGTGATGCCGGAAGTTTGTTGGCGCTGTATATTACGCACACACCGCTTAATGTAGGAAGTTATACGGGTTTAATTATGATTGTCGGAATCATTGGTGAAAATGCCATTTTTACCTTTCAACAATTTCAAGATTCGCTACAAACAAATTCTGTGGACGATGCCTTGGTGTATTCCATTTCAACACGTTTACGCCCTAAATTAATGACCGCAATCGGCGCTATCATTGCATTGCTCCCTTTAGCAATGGGTATCGGAACAGGGGCACAATTGCACCAACCTTTAGCCATTGCCGTAATCGGAGGATTTACGATAGCACTGCCGCTTTTACTGATTATTTTTCCTTCTCTGTTGCGTTTGTTGTATAGAAAGCACAACAATTCTTCATCGTATCAATAAAAAATGGATATTTGGGCTTCCAGAAATTATGGCAGATAAGAGCAGCGATATTGTTTTAAGTTTAATTATTCCCGCGTATAAATGCGCTGATGTGTTCGAAAAAAATTTTCCGAAACTGAAAACACATTTGCAAACACTTTCGTGCACGTACGAGGTAATTATTGTGGATGACGGCAGCAACGACGACGGAAGATTGAAAAATATCGCACAGCAATTAGATTGCCTTTATCTTTTTCACGAAAAAAATAAAGGCAAAGGTGCTGCTATTAAAACCGGCATGAATGCGGCTTGCGGAAAATATAAAATTTTTACCGATGCTGATATTCCTTACGAATACGAAGCGATTGACACGATGCTTTATTTCTTAAGCGAACAAAAAATTGGCATGGTAGTAGGCGATCGCAAAATGATGCGCTCCGTTTATTTTGAAGATGTATCGCGTTTGCGAAATATCGGCAGTAAATTTTTTAGTTATTTGGTGGGAACGCTGATTGTGGGCGGTTGGTACGATACACAATGCGGTATCAAAGGATTTAGTAAAGAAGCAGCGGACGAACTTTTTTCGCTTTCGCGGATTGATGGTTTTGCGATGGACGTAGAACTTTTCTACATCGCATTGAAAAAGAAATACGAAATAAAACGAATTTCCGTAAAGCTTAGAAGTAAGGATGGACAAAGCGTTCGTGTGTTTTTACACGGAATAACGATGAGTTTCTCGCTCTTGAAAATTATTTTTTTCAAACTCTCTGGGAAGTATAAACTCAATTAAAAGAGGATTGCTTTTTTAAATTCTGCGAAGCATGAATAAAAAAAACAAGAAAAAAATTTCACTACAAAAAATAATTAAAACTTCCGAAGAAGTTCAATTAGCAAGCCATTCGAGAACATGGAAAAATAAATGGATGTTCTTATTATTCCTTTTTTCTCTTGTCCTTTACGCCAATACCATCCCCAATAATTATGCCTTCGACGACGAAGTTGCTATTACCTCTAACACCTATACGCAACAAGGTTTAAAAGGCATTCCAGAATTAATGAGTACCGATTTTTTTTCTGGTATTTATGGACAATCCTTGGATTTGAACGGTGGTCGTTATCGTCCGCTTTCCTTAGTGATGTTTGCTGTAGAACATCATTTTTTCGGAAACGATCCACATCCTTCTCACCTGATCAATGTGCTGTTATATGCGCTGAGTTCCGTCATTTTATTTTTGTTGTTGCTCGATTTTTTTCCGGAAAAACCTTTCATCGCTTTAGTCGCAAGTCTTTTGTTTGTGGCGCATCCGCTGCATACTGAAGTGGTGGCGAATATCAAAAGTAGAGATGAAATTCTTTCTTTTCTATTTTTACTTTATACCTTGCGCTTTGGCTTGAAAGCTTTTAAAACAGGTTTGAAAAAATATTTTTTCTACGGATGTTTTTTTTATTTCCTTGCACTTTTATCCAAAGAAAACGGAATTACTTTTATCGCTGTAATCCCTATTACGGCTTATTTTTTTACAGATGAAACGAGCGGTAGAAAATGCTTTAAAAAAAGTATTCCATTTTTTATTACTGCATTATTTTATTTGATTTTACGAACAGCCATGGTCGGTCTTGGCGCAAAAGCGAGTACAGATGTATTGGAAAATCCTTTTGTACATACCTCTTTTTTGGAGCACATGGCAACCGTATCTTACATCAGCGGAAAATACATTTGGATGCTATTTTTTCCGTATCCGCTTTCTGCAGATTATTCTTTTAACCAAATCCCTATTATCAATTTTGTGAATTTAAAAGCAATAATTCCTTTTGTAATAGTATTTTTTTTAATGTTGTGGGCGATAAAAAACACAAAACAAAAACACCTTCTTGCTTATTGCATTTTATTTTACGGAACTACCTTTTCAATTGTTTCTAATATTTTTTTCAATATCGGAGCGTCTATGGGAGAGCGATTTTTATACCTTCCATCGCTTGCATTTTGCATTGCTGCAGCTTATTTTTTAAATTTTTTATCCAAAAAAAAAGTGCATCAAAAAAATAATTTTTCAAAACCAATTATTCTTTTTTTATCGCTTGTATTGATGTTATTTTCAATCGAAATAATTGCGAGGAATAGAGATTGGAAAGACAATATTACACTTTTCTCAACGGATGTAAATACGGTTCCGAACAGCGCCAAGGCGCATTATTATTATGGAAATTCATTGCTCATTACAGCTCTCAAAATGCCCGATGATGCGCTGGAGCAAAAAAGGATCGAAACATCCAAATCCGAATTTTTAAAATCGGTTAAAATTGATTCTGATTTTTTTACTTCCTATTATAATTTAGGGCGGATTTATGATGTCGAAAAGCAACCTGATTCTGCGATTTTTTATCTTCAAAAAGTACTAAAAATAAATCCAACACATATTTTTACACAAGGCTTGCTTGGCTCCGTTTATGGAAAAGAAAAAGGCAATTACGACCAAGCGATTTATTATCTAAAAAAAGCAGTTTTGTACAATCCTAAAGATGTAAAATCGTGGCAAAATTTAGGAATCGCTTACGCAATGAAACAACAATTTTCGAATGCGCTGAATGCCTTTAATCAGGCGTTGCAATTGAATTTAAACGATGCGCAATCTTATTTGAATATTGCCATTACCTATCAAAACATGAATGAACCGGAAAAAGCAAAGCCCTTTTTTAGTAAAGCATTTGAGTTAAATCCTGCTTTGAAAAAATAATTTTTCAAAGCATATTTTTGTAATTATATTCGTTTTTATTTTTACATTCTTTTAGATGAAAAATATTTTTTCAAAAACTTTTTTTTACAACGAAAAATTTATTTTCGTGATGCTGTTTCTTTTTTCGGCAGGCATCGCCATCCAGCGCCATTTAATAGGTGCAGCCAATTACGGCAATTTTATCATCTTCCGAAATTCTTTTTTTCATCTGATAAATTACCAAGATTTATACCTTAAATATTCGCACGAGTACCGAGATTATTTTTTGTACAGCCCTACTTTTGCTGTGTTGATGGCACCTTTCGCCTTGTTGCCAATATTCCCAAGCATGATTTTGTGGAGTGTTTTGAATGGGATTTGCATCTTTTTTGCTATTAAAATGTTGCCCTTCGACGTTCGAAAAAAGTTTTTTTTATTCCTCATTATTTTCATGGAATTCAATACTTCGCTCACCAATATGCAAACCAATACGCTGGTGGTTTCTTTTCTTATTTTCACGTTTGCTTTTTTGGAACGAAAAAATAATTTTTTGGCGGCACTTTTTTTGGTGCTTACGTTTTACATTAAAATTTACGGCATTTTTGCGGGCATTTTTTTTCTGATGTATCCAGATAAAATAAAATTTATTTTGTCGACGATTTTTTGGATGCTCCTTTTATTTTTACTGCCTTTGATTTTTATTTCTTTCAAGCATTTGAGTTTTTTATACCAAAGTTGGTTTTATTTAACAACTGCTTTTCAAGCCGATCAAACGGGGGTTTCGCTGATAGGCATTTTAAAAACGTGGTTTCATTTTCAGCCGCCGACTTTGTGGATAGAACTTTTCGGAACCTTTATTTTAGTACTTCCTTTTTTCAAAAAAAAATTTTTCAAGAACGCACATTTTCGTATTTTTTGGTTGGCGTCTTTTTTAATTTGGAGTGTTATTTTCAATCACATGGCGGAGTCGCCGTCGTACATTATTGCGCTATTTGGCGTAGGAATTTGGTATTTGGCGGTTACACCTAAAAAAACGGAAATGATTTTATTGGGGTTTGTTTTGATATTGACTTGCCTCGCATCGTCCGACGCTGTGCCTTTAAGCGTGCGGATGCACGTTATTTTGCCGTATTCGCTGAAAGCACTTCCGTGTGTAGCGGTGTGGCTGTACATCCAATATCGACTGCTGTTTTGGAAACAATCGGCTTGATTTTGTTCGTCTGCATTAAAATATTTTTTACGTATTCGCCGTGCGGCATAATCGTATAATTATCGGGCAAAACACTTTCAAATTTTTCAAGCATTCCTTTACGATTGTAATACATCAAAAAATTAAATAAGCGATTGTCGTTTACGCCTGGATGCATAAAATGTTCCTGTTCGTAATCAATATCGAATGCGTGAAAATAGCTGATAATAGGACTTTTTTTATTGAATTTTATACGAAGCGCATTACGCGAAACAAATGCCGGAAGAAATCGAAAATATACACTCGATGCAAAAGGGAAACACAAAAAATTATTTTCCATCAGCGTTGGCGGCAATTCCCAAAAACCTTTTTTTACTTCTTTAAACTCTTTTCCGAAATCTGCCCAACTGTGAAAGGCACTGTTAGTAGCCATCACAGACGAAGAATAGGTAAATCCCAATTCCTGCAAAACATCGTACGCCCATTGTGTTTTTGCAGTGAGCGATAATCCCGGCGCGCGAAAACCTTTCGGTTGCTCACAACCAATGCTCGTCAACGCGTCAATATTTAACAATATGTCTTCTCTAAAAGAAGCTTTTGTGTGTTGATCTAAAGGAATATGATTGTGTGTATGACAAGCAATTTCGTGACCTTCTTTGGCGATGTCTTTTAAAAGAGAAGAATATAATTTTACCGTATTTCCGACCACAAAAAAAGTGGCTTTGGCATTTTTATTCTGAAGGAAAGTGAGATATTTTTCCATCATCGCGGGAACGCGTTCGCTGTATTTCATTCCGTCAGGAACCAGCATACGGATGTCTTCAAAATCAATACTGAAGAGTAAAATATTGGTATGTTTTTCTTTTTCCAAAAGAGACAAAATAAAAAAATAAGGATGCAAAGATAAGGTTTATTAAACGTGCTTTTTTCTGTTTTAGTATTTCGCGAATGAAAAAAAGACGCTTCAAAAAAATAATTTTTCAAACCTATTTTCAGGGTATCTAATCATTTTATGTAAAAAATCCCAAAAAAAGGCTACTTTTGCACCTCTTTTAAAAATAGTATTATGCAAAAAATAAGAAACATTGCCATTATTGCCCACGTCGATCACGGAAAAACGACTTTAGTAGATAAAATTTTACTTCAAGGAAAACTTTTCCGCGACAACCAAGAATCGGGAGAATTGATCCTCGATAGCAATGATTTGGAGCGCGAGAGAGGAATTACGATTCTTTCTAAAAACGTGTCGGTAGTTTATAAAGGCACTAAAATAAATATCATTGATACTCCCGGACATGCTGATTTTGGTGGTGAAGTAGAACGAGTATTAAATATGGCGGATGGCGTTTTGTTATTGGTGGATGCCTTTGAAGGACCTATGCCACAAACACGTTTCGTGTTGCAAAAAGCTTTGGAATTGGGATTAAAAGCAATCGTTGTCATCAATAAAGTAGACAAACCAAATTGCCGTCCAGATGAAGTACACGATTCAGTTTTCGAATTGTTCTTCAATTTGGATGCAACCGAGGAACAATTGAATTTCCCTACTATTTACGGTTCTTCCAAACAAGGTTGGATGTCGACAGATTGGAACAAACCAACCACCGATATCACGCCATTGTTGGATTGTATCATCGAACACATTCCGGATGCACCAATGAATGAAGGTACTTTGCAAATGCAAATTACTTCCTTGGATTATTCTTCTTTTGTAGGACGAATTGCTGTTGGCCGTGTTTTTAGAGGAGAGATAAAAGAAAATATGCCGATTTCTTTGGTAAAAAGAGATGGAAAAATTATCAAAACAAGAATCAAAGATTTATTTGTTTTTGAAGGATTGGGAAAACGTAAAATAGACGTTGTAAAAGCCGGAGATATTTGTGCCGTTACCGGAATTGAAGGTTTCGAAATTGCAGATACCATTGCGGATTATGAAAATCCAGAAGGCTTAAAACCTATCAGCATTGACGAGCCAACGATGAGCATGCTTTTTACGATTAACAATTCTCCGTTTTTCGGAAAAGAAGGAAAGTTTGTTACTTCACGCCATTTGCGCGATCGTCTTTATAAAGAGTTGGAAAAAAATCTCGCGATGCGTTTGAAAGAAACAGGATCTCCTGATTCGTATTTGGTTTTCGGACGCGGAATTCTGCATTTATCTATTTTAATAGAAACAATGCGCAGAGAAGGTTACGAGATACAAGTAGGACAACCACAAGTTATCTTAAAAGAAATTGACGGCATGAAACACGAGCCGGTTGAAACACTAAGTATTGATACTCCGCAAGAAACTTCTGGAAAAGTGATCGAATTGGTAAGTCAACGTAAAGGCGATATGTTAATCATGGTTCCGAAAGGCGATTTGATACATTTAGAATTTGAAATTCCTTCGCGCGGATTAATTGGGTTGAGAAATAATATTTTGACATCTACTGCCGGAGAAGCAATTATGGCACATCGTTTCAAAGCATATATGCCTTGGAAAGGTCCAATTCCGGGACGTATTGCAGGTGTACTTATTTCTAAAGATAAAGGTACTGCTGTTGCGTATGCGATTGATAAATTACAAGACAGAGGCAAATTTTTTATCGCAGCTGGAGAAGATATTTATACAGGACAAATAATCGGAGAACACATTCGTCCAGATGATTTAGTGGTAAATATTTGTACCGAGAAAAAATTAACGAATATGCGTGCTTCTGGAACTGATGAGAAAATGCGTATCGTTCCGAAAATTAATTTTTCACTCGAAGAAGCGATGGAATATATTCAGGGAGATGAATATGTGGAAGTAACACCAAAATCTATTCGTTTGCGTAAAATTGTGTTGGAAGAAGGAGATCGCAAACGTTCAAAACCAAAAGTAGAAGCTTAATTTTCTGCTGAGTTTTTTTAATACTAAAAAAGTCCTTTGAAAAATTAATTTTTCAAAGGACTTTTTTGTGGGCGAAATTTTGTATTCCATTTTTCGCATTCAAAAAAATAATTTTTCCAGAATGAAAAACGTCCTTCAAAAAAATAATTTTTCGAAGGACGTTTTAATCAAGTAAAAGAATTGGAAAAAAATTATGCTTTCGGCGTTACAGCCTTTGCTTTAATTGTTTTCGCAGAAGTAAGCATTGTTTGTATTGCGTCTTGCGGATAAATATCGCTCGTCATATCTTGCACCACGTAAGCTGATTTACCAGTTTTCACAATCGTATAAAAATGAAATTCTGGTTTTACAATTTGTGATTCATATAATAGTGTAGTAGAATCTTGCGTAATGTATTTTTGAAATTTATCTACATCGTTACCTGCAATGTCGGCTTGTTTTAATTTCATATCGCCTTGTCCTTCAGAAATAGCGATGGCGAAATTTGTACCAATCGTAATATCTGTTTCACCAAAACTTTGAACCGTAATCGTTAATTTATTTTGAGCCGTATCCGGAATATCAATTGTAATCGGAAGTCCACCGCGCGAAGTCAAATCCACCTGTACCATTCCGGCAGGTACTACATCAGAATCGTCTGCGCTTTTTCCATTTTTACAACTTCCTAAATAAAGTGCCAAAGGCAAAACAAGTAAGTACATCTTTTTCATTTTCATAGTTTTTTAGTTTTCCGAACAAAGGTATAGAAAAATAAATTTCACAAGGCATTCTTCTTTCAATACAATAATAGTACATTCGCTTTTCTCAAAAAAATATATTTTGAAAATTCGTTTTACGCCGCATTGGCTGGAATTCAAATATCCGTTCACACTTTCTGTTGGCTCGCGAACACGCACACCAATTGTGATTACGGAAATAGAACACGAAAATTGTATCGGTTTTGGAGAGGCTTCCATGCCACCTTATCTGGGCGAAACACACGAAAGTGTAATTTCATTTTTGCAAAAAGCAAGCCCGCTTATTGAAAAAAATTCAGATGATTTTAACATCGAAAAAATAATGCAAGAAATAGATGCGCTTGCAAAAAATAATACTGCTGCAAAAGCATCCATTGATATTGCCTTACACGATTTACTCGGAAAAATAAAAAAACAATCTTGTCACGAAATGCTTGACATTAATGTCGAAAAAATGCCGCTCACTTTTTTTACGCTCGGTATGGACGAACCAAAAGTGTTGGAACAAAAAATTAAAGAAGCCGAAGATTGGAAAATTTTAAAAATAAAATTGGGTAGTGCAAACGACAAACAACGAATCGAATTTATTCGCAGCATTACCGATAAACCTATTGCCATTGATGTAAATCAAGGATGGAAAGATAAAATTTTTGTACATGAAATGCTTTGTTGGTTACACGAAAAAAATATTTTATTTGTGGAACAAGCCATGCCGAAAGAAATGAAAGACGAAATGAAATGGCTGAAAGAAAAAAGTCCGATAATACTTTTTGGTGATGAATCCATTCAACGACTCAGCGATGTAAACGAAGCCGCACAGATGTTTCACGGCATCAATATTAAATTGATGAAATGCACTGGCATGAGCGAAGCATTAAAAATAATTGTGCGCGCACGCGAATTAAATTTAAAAATAATGATTGGTTGTATGTCTGAAACATCTTGCGCAAATGCTGCGGCAGCACAGTTAGCACCCTTAACAGATTGGGCAGATTTAGACGGACCTGCACTTATTAAAAATGATTTTTTTGAAGGATTCGAAATAAAAAACGGAAAAATTTTACTGAACAATTTACCAGGGATTGGCGTGTTACTGAAAAAATAATTGTTGAAAAGGAAAGTAAAGAGCAAAAAAAAAGCCCCGATTTTCGGGGCTTTTTTTACTTTTTCTTAGCAACTACTTTTTTCTTCGGTGCTGCTTTTTTAGCAACTGCTTTTTTAGCAACTGCTTTCTTTTTAGGAGCTGCTGCTTTTTTCTTAGGAGCTGCTGCTTTTTTAACTACTTTTTTAGCCATGGTTTTTGTTTTTTTAATTATTTGATACGAAGTAAGAGAAATAAAGAATGCAAAATAAGTTGTACCTGCTTATTTTATCAACAGCAATTTGTTGATAAGGTGCGGATTATATTTATCGAATTTGTAGTGGACAAAAAATATTTTTTGAATAATTTATTTTCTGTTTTGAAAAAATAAAAAATAAACATAGTTGGAAAGTATTGATAATATAGGGCGTTCAGAAAATTATTTTTTTGAAAAATTAATTTTGAAAATCAGAAAATGATTTCGAAAAAAAAATTTCCATTTTATCCATGTAAAAAAAGCAATGTAATGATGCCCATAAAAATCATCAGTACATCTTCAATAATTGTAACGGTACTCATCGGCAAATTAAAAACAGCACCTAAACAAGCGCAGCGAATAGTCGTTTTACTGAGCACACTTTTTATAACACCAATACTACTTATCGTCATAATAATAATCATGATACTATTTAGGATGATGGGAGAAAGGTTGGCTGCGTAAGCAATTCCTAAGCCTGCTTCCAAAAAGGCATATACAAAACCCCACGATTTCCATTTTTTTGCAAAGATGTCATACATGGCATAACTATCTGCGAAGCCTTTTAAATCAAGCATTTTAAAAAAAGAAAATACAAGAAAAGAACCGCTCATAAAAATACGCATGGCGCGCATCCAATTAAATGAATTGGCGGATATACTTGCTATTATTGAGATAGCGCTGATATAGAAAAAAATCAATAAAATAGGTTGATAGATTTCAAACCATGTTCGAGTGTCGGTTGTTTCAGAAATAAGTACGCTCGGAATTTTTTTTTCGCTGAGTTGGTATTTCGGATATTCTTTTAACGCCGCTTTTAAGTAATCGGTAGAAATGTGTGTTCCCATTTCAACTTCTACTTCGTTTTTTTCTAAATCAACGCGCACATTTTTTACACCTTCTACTTTTGAAAGTAAGTGCTGAACTTTTGCTTGGCAGCCAGAACAAGTCATTCCGCTGATAGAATAGGAGTGTTTCATTTTTCAAAAAGAATATTTTTATTCAGTAAATAGAATTGAAAAATTATTTTGATTCGTTTTTTAGGCTTCGAAAAAATAATTTTTCAAATGTGTTAATTAAGAATTAAAATTCATTTAATCGTTGAGCGATGTTCCAACGAAAGGTAAATGAAAAAATATTTTCGTTGTTGGTGTAACTTGCTAATTGACTATTTTCTTTTCGCATAATTAAAGATAAATCTAAAAACATGTTGTGCATTACTTGATATGTTGTGGTGAAACTTCCATAAACAATGCTTGTTCGCGCGCCTTGTCCAATAAAATTTCCATAATTGTTTGCGCGATTATTACTGTTCAACAACACATTACTTCCGTAATCTTTTCCATTTTCATCCAAGCCAATAATCGTGTAAAATATTTTTCCGGTAAACGTAAAACGATAAAATGGTTGGTATTTTAAAATGCCGATGTATTCTTTGAAATTGGCGCCATTCGGGTCTGCCAGCGGTTGATCGTAATTGGTATAATTGGCATAATTGGCGTAATAATTATTAGGCGCATTGGAAAAAGAAAAATGAGTATACGTATAAGGCGGTACAATATTGGCTTCTAATTGTGCATCTAAATTTTTGATTCCGGCAACGTTAATGTATTTTATTCCGATTTGCCCAGCTTGTTTGTTCGCCCACCAGCCTGTATTTGCACGAATTTCATCAATATTAAATTCATCCAAAAACACCGATCCATAAAGTGAAAAATGATGTGCGAAATTCCATTTGGCATCAAAACCGATGTGATCTTTATCAGGCGCACCCAAGCCATTTTCAACAGCTTTGTAAAAAATAACGGGATTCAAATAATTCAAATCAAACTGGCGATTGTTGATACTGTCCGTGTTTCCAAACGTAATACATTCGAATGCGGCGATGTTAAAATTCTTGGTTACGTTAAACGTTAAATAATGCAGCGCCATGTATTTTCGCGGATAATTTACATCGCCTAAAGGAATTCCGTTTGCGTTTAAATCTTGCGCCACCATTTGTGCAAAAATATTGACGTAATCAAATTTTCCAAATTTTGTATCTACTTTCAGAAAAAGATAATTGCTGGAAAAATCAGAGAGTTCGAGCGAGCGATAACCATTGCCGATAAAATTTTTCCCTTGCCCGAATTGTGTTACAATGTGTTTCGTAATATGAAAATCGAAATAGCCGTTTGCCGTAAAAAAATCGTATCCTGTTTTTTTAAAATTTTTCCAAAACCCTTCTCCCGGAATGGCGGTGGTTAAAGCAACTTTGTTCGCTACGTATTCCGGGAATTCTGCTTGATTGTCGGTTAGGAAAGTATAAAAACCAATTTTATTATCAATTACGCCACGTAATTCAAAACCTCTGGTGTTGATGTAATCGTGCGTGTAATCAGGGTTTGCGGGAGACACTTCTTCTTTGCCGTACGAAAAACACGCGACAGGATTTATCTGAAATTGCAACCCTTTTGTATTGTATGTGTAGAATGCATTTTTTTTTTGATACAATTTTTTCAGAAAAGGATGCATAGCATTTCCGGAATCTTTAGCGTTGCTCCATTCCCAATTATCATCTTGTAAATATTTCAAATTGCGTTTATCAACGGTAGAAAAATGGAGTGTTGTATTGTTAGAAAGGGTATCTGCTAAATGTGCTACATCCTTTCGCAGATAAGGTTTTACAGAAGTAAATAAATTATCGGCAAATTTGCCGGATTCGATTTCGTAACGATCAATTAAGGAATTGTAATCATTGTCCAAGGGCGCGTAAACACTTTGTGCAAAAGCGAAAGAACAATTTAAAACAAAAATAAATGCGAAATATTTTTTTATCATCCGAAAAATTATTTTTTTGAATCGAAAAAACAGCGAAGAACAACTGCTTTCCAAAACAATATTGTTTATTTTTGTTTCAAATATAAACATTCTTTTTAGTCTTAAATTGAATTCGAAATTGAAAAAATAATTTTTCAAACACGTTTTTGGAAGCCTAAAAAAGCAGCGTCAAAAAAATAATTTTTTGAAGGAATAAAAAACGTATTTTTATTAAAAGAGTAAATGTAATTTCTTCTCAATTAAAACAAGTTTCTAATAACGTTATAGATGAAAAAAAGTAAAATAATATTTTTGTTATTAATTTTATCACTCTTTACTACAAAGAGTGGCGCACAAATGCGTAGTCCTGAAAAAATTAAAATCATTTATGATACATTAAATAATAAAACGAGCGAAAGCGATTACGGAGCAACTTTTATTGAAGATAGCGTACCAATTGTGATGTGTGACGGGTTTAGAAATGATAAAGTAAGTATTAGAATTAATGGCGGAAAAATATTTGACAAAACATGTACTACTAGTGAAACTCTTGGCTGTGCTGGCGAGATAGATTTAGCGTGTGATAAAAAATCAACAAAATTTGGACTTATTGAATTAAAAATTAATAATGGAAAATGGTTAAAATTTAGACTTGATTATAGATTTAATTATGTGTACGTAACATATCACAGTTCAAAAATTATAATTGTAACTATTTCAAATCAAGAGCACATTTTTATGTAGCTAAACCTTTCATGAAAAAAACAGCATTCAAAAAATAGTTTGTCATTCTGAGTGAAACGAAGAATCTAAAACATCTGCGTGAAATAGATTCTTCAACCGTTCAGAATGACAAATGAAAATTATTTTTTCTTGCTCAATAAATCAATATTCCAACCTAAGCCGAAATTAAAACTCAATTCGTTGAGGTTAAACTGACTTTGTTGATCGTATTCTTGTCCCACCGTATAACGCACATTTACTTGGATGTGAAACCATTTATCGCCAAAAAAATTAAATCCCGTTACAACGGAAAACAAAGGCGCCGCAGAACCTGGATCTGATTTTCCGTAAGCCGTATCGGTGGTTTTGGCAAAAGCAATTCCGGGCTGAAATCCAATTAAAGGATCAAATCCGGAATGTGTTGGGAAATGATAAAACGCACCGAAATAAATAGAACTATTTTGTTTCAGCGGACTATTTTGAGTGAGAGAATTGAGGAAAAAATAAGCATCGCCTCGTACAGAAACTTTTTTTTCAGGATAATATTCTAAATTCCCAGTAATGTAAACGTTCGAAATATTATGTGCGAACATATCACCAACACCAATGGTTCCAACGCCTGCCAAAATTCCTTTGTGTACAAATCCAGAATCATTTTGCGCTTGCAAACAAAAAGTTCCGGATACGAAAAAGAGGGTTGCGAAAAAATATTTTTTCATCATAGTTTCCCTAATCTGTAATTGACGCTGAAGGTGATTAATAAATGTCCATCCAAGGAAGCGCCACTTTCTTTTGTAACACTTAAATAATTTTGTTCTAAATTGTTCGTTTCCACTTGCGTGATAATATTCGTGCCGATGTGCATCATGTATTGCGATAAAACTGAAAAATCAAATCGAGAAGTAATACAATAGGTAATTCCAAAACCACCTTGCGCAGCAGCAGCACTCCATCTATTCATACTCGTATTGGTGTAATCGGAATATACTTTGGTGTAATCGAAACATTGTCCGGCTAAAATATAAGGCGTTACTTTGCCCACCATTAGTGGATTTTTATCCAAATAAAAAACTACCGACCAACCAATATGTCCGTCGCGGCGGAAACCTAAATTTTGAATATTTGTATTGATATAATCCGCAAACCATTCTGTATTCATGTGTTTGGTTACGCGAATACGAAACTCTCCACCAGAGCCTAATCCAGCACTTCCCGCATCAGTAAATGTGCTAATGGTGCTGCGCATTCCCAATGAAAATTGTCCGGAAGTAGAATCCTTTTGTGCCAATGCCGAAAAGGAAAACAAAAGCATTGCATTTGCAAAAAATAATTTTTGCAAATGTATGAAAGGATATTTTTTCATCTATTCTTGAAAAGAAAAATCAGAGAAAGTTTATTTTGCTTCTGTTTTATTGTTGCAGCAACTACAATTGCAGTTACTGTTGCAACCGCAAGAACTTCCGCATAATTTCTGGCAAGCACTCGCCACACAATAAGGAATAACAGTAGCAGCAATGGCAAGTATTGCTTTTTCAATCCGGAAATGCGGATAAAGAAATAACATGACACAACCCACAACAGCGCCTACAATAGGCATTATGTACAAATAACGACCACAGTTTTTCATGATAAATAGGTTTTAAAGGTTATACGAATATACACCTTTTTTTAAAATGCCAAAGCGCAATTACAGCAACAATGGTAATTGTGTTTTCTTCTTTCCACTTTCATTTTCAATTGATTGCTGGCTTTTTTAATTTTTCAATTCGTGATATAAATGGAGATTAAATTCACCCAAAGCTGTTAGAGCTGCTTGTATTGGTGGGTAAAGACAGCTCTTCTTTTCCAATCTTATTATATAAGGTAGGAAAGTAAAAATTGAAAATTTTAGTTTGCTTGTGATTAGATAAAGAACTTTTTATAAATTGCCGTTGTGATTGTGAACACAATCTTATTGCAATAAAAATAAATGGCTGAAAAAAAATTTTCCGGCAAAAAGACAATTCCTTCTCAATCCAAAGGAACTTCCGCGCAAGCTAAAAAAGCAAACGATTCGATTCTTCCTTCGAAACGATTTTTAGTTCCAAGCTTTATTTTTCTTTTTTGTTTTTTGTTGTATGGCAATACATTAAATCACGATTACGCCTTAGACGACGATATTTACACAAAGAAAAATGTTTTTGTACAGCAAGGTTTTTCGGCATTCAAAGATATTTTTAACAAAGGTTCTTTGTATGGTTTTAACAAAGCAAACGATTCCAATTATCGTCCTTTAACCTTGCTCGATTTTATGACGGAAGTATCGGTTTTCGGGATGGATCCGCACGTGAGTCACTTTTTCAATGTTTTGTTTTTTTCGCTCACCTGCCTGTTGCTTTATAAATTGATGCAACTTTTATTTAAAGAGTATCACGCATCCATTCCCATTTTTATAACGCTCTTGTTTGCTTGTCATCCAGTACATACCGAAGTAGTTGCGAATATAAAAAGTCGGGACGAAATTCTCGTGCTTTTATTTGGCGTTTCTTCTTTTTATTTAATGATGCGCTATTACGAAAAGCCAGAAAAAATATTTTACATCGGTTCGTTCATCGCTTTTACCTGCGCCATTTTTTCGAAAGAAGACGGTTTGACATTTCTGCTTATTATTCCTTTGATGTTGTATTTTTTTACGTCGATGGAAATAAAAAAAATAATTCGACTCACACTTCCTTTTCTCGGAATGATTGTGTTATACATGATTATCCGAAGTTGGATTTTGTCGAGTGTTACGTTTAACGATAAAATTGTGGTGATGAACAATGCTTTGATGGCAGCAAAAAGTACATCCAGCATGCTCGCCACTAATTTCGAAATGCTCGGGAAATATATTTATTTATTATTCGTTCCGTATCCACTCAGTTGGGATTATTCCTTTAATCAAATTCCGATTGTTACCTGGTCGAGTTGGTCTGCTATTTTTTCGTTACTGCTCTATACCGCAATGGCAGCTTATATTTTATGGAAGATTCGTAAAAAAGACGTTTACGCTTTTGCACTATTATTTTATTTAATCACACTTTTTTTAGAATCAAATTTGGTTGTTAAAATCGGTTCTACATTTGCCGAACGCTTTTTGTACATGCCTTCTTTAGCTTTGTGTATCGCATTGCCATTGCTTCTCGCGAAAGCGTTGAAAATAAATCCGCACCAAAAAATATGGAAACAAACGAGCACTTTCAATACAATATTAATTGGAATTTTAATTGTTTATGCCTTCATTTTAATTCCGCGTAACAGAGTTTGGGAAAATAACTTTACACTTTTTCAATCGGGTGTTTTAACTTCGCCTAATAGCGCACGAACGCACGGAGCTTTGGCAAGTGCTTATCGCGACCAAGCAGAAGCCGCTATTAATCCACAAAACAAACAACAATTGTTTCAGCAAGCAGTTAATGAATACGCCAAAACATTAGCTATTTATAATCAAGATCCGGATGCGTATTATAATTTAGGTGTTACGTTTTACGAATGTGGTTTGCAAGATAGCGCGATGAAAATGTATCAAAAAACAATTGCGCTAAATCCGAAATACACGAATGCGTTAAACAATTTAGGAGTGATTTATTTCAATAAAAAGGAGTACGACAATGCGATTCATTATTTAACGATTGCCTTGAGTATGGACACTAATTATTTAGATCCAATTGTAAATATTGGCGCATCTTATCAAAACGAAAATAATTATACCAAAGCCATTTATTATTATAATAAAGGATTGCAAAAAAGTCCGAACAACCAAAGTATTTTAAAAAATTTATCGAATATGTATAACGGAATCGGAATACAATATTTTCAAAAAAAGGATTACGATAATGCGATGGAAAATTTTAATTTAGCGATGAAATACGATCCGAGTGCAGCCAATCCGTATGGCAATATGGGAGTGATTTATCAAAGCAAAGGAGACAATGCGAAAGCGGTAGAATATTATCAAAAAGCTTTGGCGATTGATCCAAATAATACTGTTTTTAAAAATAATTTAGCGAAAATGATAGCCACTCAAACAACACAAAAATGAGTTTTCAAAAAAAAGAATATCCTTGTGCAGTTTGCAAAAGTAGCGAGCGAAAAAAATTGTATCAGATCAAAGGATTTGATATTGTGAAATGCCTTTCGTGCAGTTTTGTGTATGTGAATCCGCGTGTTTCCAACGAAGATTTACCAAAATTGTATTCCGAAAATTATTTCAATAATAGTCAGTACGGCTATTTAGAATACGAAGCGACAGCGCACTTGCGGAAAAAAAATTTTGAAAGGTGGTTCAAAGATATTTCTCCGTTTTTAACGGTTGAAAAAGGAAATGTTTTGGACATCGGTTGTGCTTCTGGTTATTTTTTGGAAACACTTCGTACTAAAGGTTGGGATGTGCAAGGAATTGAATTGGATACAGCGATGATTGAGGTGTTAAATAAAAAAAATATTCCTGTTTATACCAACACTTTCAATACGTTTCAGACGGATAAAAAATACCATTTAATTACGCTTTTTGATGTGTTGGAACATTTGCCCGATACTGATAAAACATTTGAAAAATTAGCATCCATGCTGCATCCCGAAGGAATTATTGCGCTCATTACGCCGGATATTTCATCCTTGCAACATTCCATTTTTCGGAAGCGTTGGTTTCAATTTAAACCACAAGAACACATTCATTATTTTTCTCCGAAAACCTTGCAAAAAAGTATCGAGTCGCATCAATTAAAAATAATTCATATTCAAAAAAGTGGACAATATGCTGATATGAATTTTATTCTGAATCGTTTGCAACAATACGGCTTTAGCACGCTGCACAAAGGTTTTGCAACGGCTACAAAATTAGTAGGCTTGCACAATGCTTGTTTTTATTCGGATACCGGAAGTATGTTGGCAATTTTAAAAGGGAAATAAAAAAGGGTTTGAAAAATTATTTTTTCAAACCCTTTTTTTGTGTTCTAAATTTTAGCGTTCAAAAAAATATTTTTTTAAACGTCATACTGAACTTGATTCAGAATCTGTGTGAGAAAAAAAATGTTCTTCAAAAAACTATTTTTTTAATTTCTTTTTGGCTTGAACCAAAAAGAAACAAAAAGTTCAAGGCTGTGATTTCTCATTTCATTTTAGCTTCCCGAAAGCTATTCGTCGGGCGATTTCCTCGCACGCTCGGAACTTCCCGAACTCATCACGCTTTCATTTCACTAAAATTTTATTCGAAATCAGATGCCGAAAAAAGATGTTCAAAAAAATATTTTTTCGAAGCTTAATAACCCAACGTTTTGAGCATCGATTTATAACTTTGCTCTTTCGCAAAAAGTTTGGTGGTAATTTCTCCGTCGTCATCACGATCAATAATTACGTGTTTCGGCGCTGGCACTAAGCAATGCTGAATTCCGCCGTAACCACCCAGCGATTCCTGATATGCGCCGGTATGAAAAAATCCAATGTACAAAGGTGTTTTGTCTGTTGATTCTACTTTCGGTAAAAACACTTGATTAGCGTGCAATTCCGCATTGTAATAATCCAAACTGTCGCAAGTAAGTCCACCTAAATTAACGCGTTGATATTCCGTATCCCATTTATTTACTGCCAATAAAATAAAACGTTGATTAATTCCCCAAGTATCGGGCAAAGTAGTGATAAATGAACTGTCAATCATGTACCATAATTCGCGGTCGTTTTGCAATTTTTGATCCACAACGGAATACAAAGCGGCACCACTTTCGCCAACTGTAAACGAGCCAAATTCAGTATAAATATTAGGTTCTTGAATTTCGTGTTGCTCGCAAAAACTTTTTATTTGCGAAATAATTTCTTCCACAATGTATTCGTATTCATACTCAAAACCGAGTGATGTTTTAATCGGCAAACCGCCGCCAATATTAAGTGAATCTAATTCTGGACAAATTTGTTTCAACTCGTAATATACTTTCAAACATTTCGTCAATTCCGTCCAATAATAAATGGCATCTTTTATACCTGTATTGATAAAAAAATGCAACATTTTCAATTCAAATTTCGGATTGTTCTGAATTTTTTCTTTGTAGAAATCCAAAATATCTTTGTACCGAATTCCCAAACGCGAAGTGTAAAATTCGAACGAAGGTTCTTCTTCCGAAGCAATCCGAATACCTATTTTACATTTTTGTTTTAAGTGTTTTTTATAATAATCAAATTCGTTTTTATGATCCAACACCGGAATTACATTTTGAAAACCATCGTTGATTAATTCCGAAATATATTGCATATAAATCGGACGTTTATAACCATTGCAGATTATATATTTGTCTTTATTCACTAATCCGCGTTTCGCCAAATCCTTAATAATTTGAATATCGAAAGCAGAAGATGTTTCCAAATGCACATCGTTTTTCAATACTTCTTCAATAATAAAAGAAAAGTGTGAACTTTTTGTGCAGTAACAGTAAGTATAACTACCTTTGTAATCGGCTTTTGCCATCGCTACATTGAAAAGTTTTTTTGCTTTTTGAATTTGCGAACCTATCTTTGGAAGATAAGTAATTTTTAAAGGAGTACCGTATTGTTTAATGATATCCATTAAAGGAATATCGTAAAAATAAAGTTCGCTCTCAACAATGTGAAATCCGTCTTGGGGAAAATTAAATGTTTGCTCAATAAGGTCTTGATAACTGTTTTCCATGGCGTAAAAAAGGAGTTTAAAAAAATATTTTTTTGATAACGATGCAAATGTAAATAACTTACTTTACATTTTTTTAGAAAAAGTAACTGAATTGAATCTATGAAAAATATCAAACTTATAGAAGTTAAATCTGAAATTGGTGCCGGCACACGTGGTGCAAGTATGGGCATAGATGCGATTAAAATAGCGGCGCTCGACTTCGGTAGCACTTATTTTAAGAAATACAAATCTGTAGAAGTGCCCAACGAAAACAAATTATTGCTCGAGCCCATTCTGCACGAACATGCCAAACGTATCAATGGCGTTTACGCTGTTTTGGATAGAGTGAGTAAAGAAGTGGAAAAGACGATTAAACAAGAAAATGTTTTCCCGATTGTGCTTGCTGGAGATCACAGTACGGCTGCAGGAACCATCAGCGGCATTCGAATGGCATATCCTGAAAAAAGACTTGGCGTGATTTGGATTGATGCACATGCAGACATTCATTCGCCTTATACGACTCCTTCTGGCAATATGCACGGAATGCCAATTGCAGTAATTACTGCGGAAGATAACTTGGAATTTAAAGTAAATAATCTGGATGCGGAGAGCGTGGAATATTGGGAGAAATTGAAAAATATCGGAAACATTCATCCAAAAATTAATTTTTCAGACCTTATTTATATCGCTGTGCGCGATACCGAAAAGCAAGAAGAAGAATTAATACGCAAAAAAAACATTCGCAATTTTACCGTAGCCGAAATTCGCAGAAAAGGAGTGGAGCGCGTTGCCATTGAAGCACTGAATTTATTGGAGAAATGCGATTTGATTTATGTTTCTTTTGATGTGGATAGTATGGATTCTTCTATTTCGAAAGGAACCGGAACGCCTGTTAAAAATGGTATTACTGAAAAAGAAGCTGGAAATTTAATTGCGCGATTGTTTTACAGTAAAAAAGTATGTTGCTTCGAAATTGTGGAAATAAATCCTACACTCGACAAAGAAAATTTAATGGCAGAAAATGCTTTCGAGATTTTATTGAAAGCGACCAATCAATTAAATCGAGATTTTTAAGGTCTCGAAAAAATAATTTTTTGAAACGAAATTTATGGACATAGAAAATATACTTTCTCAAAAAACAGCCGAAGCCATTGAACATCTTTACGGCGAAAAAATACCGTCCGAAAAAATAATTTTTCAAAAGACAACAAAGGAACACGAAGCAGATTTGACCTTGGTGGTTTTTCCGTTTTTGAAAATGAGTCGTAAATCGCCAGAACAAACAGCTTCCGATATTGGAAATTATCTTCAAAAAAATATTTCTGAAATCGAAAATCACGCTGTTATAAAAGGTTTTTTAAATATTACGTTCAGCAATAATTATTGGTTGAAAAATTATTTTTCTGACAAGGATATTTTTAAAATTCCAAGTACTGGAGAAAAAATAATGGTGGAATATTCTTCGCCAAATACCAATAAACCCTTGCACTTAGGACATATTCGAAATAATTTACTCGGTTATGCCGTGGCTGAAATTTTAAAAGCTGCCGGAAACGAAGTGCTGAAAGTAAATTTGGTGAACGATCGTGGTGTTCACATTTGTAAATCCATGTTGGCTTGGCAAAAATGGGGGAACGGCGAAACGCCTGAATCAAGCGGTTTAAAAGGCGATCATTTGGTTGGGAAATATTATGTGGAGTACGATAAACAATTTAAACTCGAAAATGCAAAACTTCAAAAGTCAGGATTAACGGAAGAAGAAGCGACTAAAAAAAACCCGTTGCAAAGCGAAGTTCAAGAAATGTTGTTGAAATGGGAAGCCGGAGATAAAGCCGTAATTGATTTGTGGAAAACGATGAATGGCTGGGTTTACAAAGGTTTTGAAGAAACGTATAAAAATTTAGGAGTTGATTTCGATAAAATATATTACGAATCGGAAACGTATTTACTCGGAAAGAAAATAATTGAAAAGGGATTGAAAGGCGGGCATTTAGAGAAAAATCCGGATGGTTCTGTTTTTATTGATTTGACAAACGAAGGCTTGGATAAAAAAATACTATTACGTGCCGATGGAACATCTGTATATATGACGCAAGACATTGGTACGGCTGTGTTGCGTGCCGATGAAACGCACGTAAATAAAATGATTTATACGGTTGGAAACGAACAAGATTATCATTTTAAAGTGTTGTTTTTGACACTAAAAAAATTAGGCTACGCTTGGGCAAACGAATGTTTTCATCTTTCATACGGAATGGTGGAATTGCCCGAAGGCAAAATGAAATCACGCGAAGGAACTGTTGTGGACGCCGACGATTTGATAAAAGAAATGATTGACAGTGCGCGCGAAACTTCCATGGAATTAGGTAAAATGGAAGAGTTTACGAAAGAGGAATCCGAAAAATTATTTCGCACCATCGGACTCGGAGCATTGAAATATTTTATTTTGAAAGTAGATCCGAAAAAGAAAATGCTTTTCGATCCGAAGGAATCTATTGATTTTAATGGACATACCGCGCCGTTTATACAATATACGTATGCACGAATTCAATCTTTATTAAGAAAAGCGACTGAGATTTCGTTTCAAAAAAATAATTTTTCAAACATAGAAATTATTCGGAAAGAAAAAGAATTAATAAAATTAGTATTGCTGTATCCATTGATAATAAAGGATGCTGCTGAAAAATTAAGTCCGGCAGAAGTAGCAAATTACATATACGAATTGGCAAAAGAATACAATCAATTTTATCATGAATTGCCGATTTTAAAGGAAGAGGACGAAGAATTGAAAAAATTCCGTTTGCTTTTATCTGAAAAAATCGGGCATACGATTTTTGCTTCTATGCGATTGTTAGGTATTGAAGTACCTCCAAAAATGTAATTTTTTTAAACTTATTCTTTATTCGAACTCTTTAGGAATTTAATCATAATAGTTAAAGTCGGAAATAGATATTAGCTCCATAGAAGCGAAATACTATTTTGTCTCTTTGAAAAAATAATTTTTCAATTGTGTTTTTAGAAGAGAAAGAAATTTGTTATTATTTTACCTTTTTCTTTCTTTTGGCTTGAACCAAATGAAAGAAACTAAGAAAAGTTCAAGTCTTGGATTGCTAATTTTAACTTTGCAATCTTGGTATTTCAGAACAGCGGATAGTAAAATTATTTCTTCAATAAATTAATGAATAGCATAAATTCTAAAATTAATTTTTGTTTTAGTTTTGTATAAAAAATAGCAATATGACAAACAACAGCATCACAATTCAGCGAGTTCTTAAAACAACGACTGAAAAAATTTATCGCGCTTTTACCGAATCCAATGCACTTGCAACATGGCTTCCGCCGAATGGATTTGTAGGTGTTGTGCATACGATGGACGTAAAAATTGGAGGAGATTACAAAATGTCTTTCATTAATTTTACGACAGGCAACGGACATTCTTTTAGCGGAAAGTATTTGGAACTAAAGCCGAATGAATTTTTAAAATATTCCAATAAGTTTGAAGCTCCTAATTTGCCATGCGAAATGATTACTTCTGTTTGGCTTAAGAAAGTTTTGGTAGGTACGGAAATTAAAATAGTTCAAGAAAACATTCCGATAATTATACCAACCGAAATGTGTTATTTGGGATGGCAAGAATCAATAGAAAAATTAACAAAATTAGTTGAACCAGTTATTCTGGATGCTAAATAAAACCCTAATTCAATTGACAAAAGAGATGAATCCGAAAGTAGATTGGTATTTTAATAAAGCCACCAAGTGGCAGGAAGAATATCTGAAATTAAGAATAATTATTCTTGATTGCGGATTGACCGAAGAATTAAAATGGGGCGTACCGTGTTACACTTTTGAGAATAAAAACGTAGTGTTAATACATGGCTTTAAAGATTATTGCGCCATTCTTTTTCACAAAGGCAGCTTGTTAAAGGATCCCAAAGATATACTGATACAACAAACCGAAAATGTGCAAGCAGCACGACAAATTCGATTTACGAATATTCGGGAAATAATAGATTTGGAATCTACTCTGAAAGCTTATATCAAGGATGCTATTAAAATAGAAAAAGCTGGTTTAAAAGTGCCTATGAAAAAGGCAACGGAATTCAAAATGCCAGAAGAATTTCAGCTAAAATTAAAACAAATTCCTGCTCTTAAAAAAGCGTTTGAAGCACTAACACCCGGACGACAACGTAGATACCTGCTTTATTTTTCTTCCGCCAAACAAGCTGCAACTCGGGAAGCGAGAATTGAAAAATACATGAAGCATATCCTTGATGGAAAAGGATTGGAGGATTAGTTCAATTGGATGAATAAATCGAATAAAAAACAGCTCTCAAAAAAATAATTTTTCAATAGTATTCTTTCTCTCTTCTCTTTTTTGTCTTAAAACAAATGAATGAATTTAAGAGATATTTCTTTTATTTCAGTCCATTTATATTCTCCATCGTTTACATTGTTGTTAATTAAAGAATCTCTACTCAATATCAAAGCAGGTTGTTTAGTAATTGCAAATTTCATTTTCCGCAAGTAATCGGGCAATGCAATAAATATTATAATTACTGGGCTTGAAAATAAAATTGCATAAGGTAAACTATCATTGTAAATTTTAAAAAATACAAACGAGGCACCTGCTATGCAACAAAGAAAAAAAATAGTCGCAAAAACTAAATTTAATGTCCTGAAATAATATTCAATTTTAATGTCTGTCATAATTTACAAAGCACCATTCTTATTGGTTGCACCTAACGTTTACGCATTGGCGATGGCAGGGGATTCAATGATTTTTCAGCCCGAAACCAAAGCTCAATAAAGAACTAAAAATACAGAATATGTACAAAAGTTCATCAAAGAATTTTCAGCCTGAACTTCT
>JBDTAC010000097.1 GCA_039924845.1 Bacteroidia bacterium | reverse complement strand
CCAATTTCGTCTTCGGCACAAATCATTCCTTCGGAAAGTTGTCCGCGTATTTTTGATTTTTTTATTTCGAAAGATTCTCCTGTTGTCGGATATAAAATCGCACCAATTGTTGCTACAACTACTTTTTGTCCTGCCTCCACATTTGATGCGCCACACACAATATGCAACACATTTTCCGCGCCAATATCAACTGTTGTAATGCTCAATCTATCGGCATCCGGATGCTTGTCTTTTGTTTTTACTTGTCCTATTACCAAACCTTCCAAACCGCCTTTCAGCGATTGAAATTTTTCTGACGACTCTACTTCTAAACCACAATCCGTAAGCATTTTCGCCACTTCTTCGGCAGGAAGATTGGTATCAATATAATTTTTAAGCCAGTTGTATGAAATTTTCATTACGTTATTTTTTCAGAAACAAAAGTAGAAAAAAACAAGGGCAGAGAGCCTCCAAAAAATTATTTTTTCAAACGTAATAAATAAAAGAATTACGAAAAGCGGTGCTCTGATTTGAATAATTCTTCTTTCGGTAAAGATTTGAAATATTCGTAAGTGATTTTTAAACCTTCCGCACGATTTATTTTTGGATTCCAACCAAGTATTTCTTGTGCGCGTGTAATGTCTGGTTTGCGCTGTTTCGGATCATCAGTCGGAAGAGGTTTGGAGACTAATTTTTGTTTTGTTCCTGTGAGTTTTATAATTTCTTCTCCAAATTCTTTGATTGTAATTTCACTCGGATTACCAATGTTTACAGGATAAACATAATCACTCAACAACAAACGATAAATACCTTCCACCAAATCATCTACATAACAAAACGAACGCGTTTGGCTTCCATCACCAAACATCGTTAAATCTTCGCCACGCAAAGCTTGCCCTATAAATGCCGGCAAAACTCTTCCATCATTCAGTCGCATGCGCGGACCATACGTATTAAAAATACGGACAATGCGCGTTTCTAATTTATGATACGTGTGATACGCCATCGTAATTGCTTCTTGAAAGCGCTTTGCTTCGTCATAAACTCCGCGTGGACCAATCGGATTTACATTTCCCCAATAATCTTCTGTTTGCGGATGCACCAAGGGATCGCCATATACTTCAGAAGTGGATGCAATCAACATACGCGCATTTTTCGATTTAGCTAAACCCAATAAATTGTGAGTTCCGAGCGAACTTACTTTTAATGTTTGTATCGGAATTTTTAAATAATCAATCGGACTTGCCGGAGAGGCAAAATGCAAAATGTAATGCAAATCGCCAGCTATGTGCACATATTTGGAAACATCGTGGTGATGAAATTCGAAATGCTCCAATTTCATCAAATGTTCAATGTTGCGTAAATCGCCTGTTATCAGGTTATCCATCGCAATTACGTGATATCCTTCTTTGATAAAACGATCGCATAAATGCGAACCCAAAAAACCTGCTGCGCCTGTAATTAAAACTCTTTTCATAAATTTATTTTACTATTTCGCGACCGATGGAACAATAATAATATCCCAATTCTTTCATTTGTTGATTGCTGTATAAATTGCGTCCGTCAAAAATAACTTTGTTTTTGAGTAAGGAAGAAACTTTTTCAAAATCTGGAGTTCTAAATAAACTCCATTCCGTTGCGATAAGTAAAGCATCTGCATCTTTCAAGGCATCGTAATGATCGTTCGCAAAAGATATTTTATCACCCAATAATTTTTTTACATTTTCCATTGCTTCCGGATCGAACGCACTAATAATTGCACCCGCTTTTAGTAATTCATCAATAATATAAAGTGCTGGAGCTTCGCGGATATCATCGGTATCTGGCTTAAAAGCCAAACCCCACAAAGCAATTTTTTTTCCTTTTAAGTTGTTTGAAAAATAATTTTTTATTTTGGGAACGATAATTGTTTTTTGTTTTTCGTTCACGCGCATTACGGAAGTAAGAATTTGAAAATCGTAATTCGCATCCGACGCCGATTTCTCTAATGCTTGCACATCTTTTGGAAAACAACTTCCGCCATAACCTATTCCAGGAAATAAAAATCGTTTCCCAATTCTGTCGTCCGAACCAATTCCAATTCTGACTGCATCCACATCTGCGCCTAATTTTTCGCAGAGATTGGCAATCTCATTCATGAAGGTAATTTTGGTGGCGAGAAATGCATTGGCAGCGTATTTAGTAAGTTCCGCAGATTTTTCGTCCATAAATAAAATCGGATTTCCTTGACGGACATACGGTTTGTAAAGTTCTTCCATAATCTTTTTTGCACGCTCGGAACTTGTTCCAATTACTACTCTGTCTGGTTTCATGAAATCATCCACCGCAAAACCTTCGCGTAAAAATTCAGGATTAGAAACAATATCTACATCGCAATTTGAAT
This sequence comes from Bacteroidia bacterium, assembly GCA_039924845.1. Lineage (NCBI taxonomy): Bacteria > Pseudomonadati > Bacteroidota > Bacteroidia > Bacteroidia bacterium. Next base: position 12,367 of record JBDTAC010000097.1, on the reverse strand, counting down.
GTTTCGAAAATTCTTTTTTTACCTTTTCGGCAGTGCCAACTGGAACGGTGCTTTTATCTACAATAACTTTATAATCGGAAATAATTTTTCCTAAATCGTTTGCTGCGCCAAGTATATAACTCAAATCTGCAGAGCCGTCTTCGCCTGGAGGTGTGGGTAATGCCAGAAAAATAATTTTTGCCGATGCAACAGCTTCTGCTAAATTAGTAGTGAATTTTAATCTTCCAGCTTTTATGTTGCGATGAAAAAAAGTATCCAAATGAGGCTCGTAAATAGGAATAATTCCGTCCTGCATTTTACGCACTTTTTCTTCGTTAATATCAACACAAATTACATTGTTTCCTGTTTCGGCAAGGCACGTCCCTGTTACCAATCCTACATATCCGGTTCCTATAACTGCAATATTCATTGTTTAAATTTGAGGTTTTTATTTTGCAATTTCTAAAATAGAATCGGTTATGTATTTCAATGTTTCTTCGTCTAATTCAGTATGCATTGGAAGCGAAACAACGTTCGCGCATAATTTTTCTGTTACTGGAAAATCGCCTGCTTTGTAGCGTGGATCAGTATATGCTTTTTGTAAATGAAGCGGAACCGGATAATAAATCATGCACGGAATTGCTTTTGATTCCAAATGTGTTTTGAATTTTTCTCTGTCAATACCATTTAAAACCAAAGTATATTGATGAAAAACGTGATTGGAATTTTTTGCACGCGCCGGAATTTTTATTTTCGGGTGATTCGCTAACGCTTTGTCGTAGTAAGCCGCAGCTTTATTCCGAGCTTCTGCATACTTGTTTAAATGTTTCAATTTGATGCGAAGAATGGCTGCTTGAATAGCATCTAAACGAGAATTAACGCCCACCACATCGTGATAATATTGAACAGATTGTCCGTGTTTGGCAATCATATTTATTTTTTTTGCGAGTGCGTCATCGTTCGTAAAAATAGCGCCGCCATCTCCATAACAACCTAAATTTTTAGAAGGATAAAACGAAGTGCAACCAATTGTTCCGATAGTTCCAGCTTTCTTTTTCGAGCCATCCGAAAAAGTATAATCCGCGCCAATGGCTTGCGCCACGTCTTCAATCACAAATAAATTATATTTTTTTGCGAGCGACATAATTTTTTCCATATCGGCACATTGCCCGAAAAGATGCACTGGAACAATGGCTTTTGTATGTGGAGTAATGGCGCGTTCAATGGCGTTTATATCAATATCAAAAGTATCGGGATGAACGTCCACCAAAACAGGTTTTAGTCCCAGCAAAGCAATTACTTCGGCAGTAGCCACGTACGTAAAATTCGCGGTTATCACTTCATCACCAGGTTTTAAACCCAGCGCCATCATCGCAATTTGCAAAGCATCGGTACCATTCGCGCAAGCGATTACGTTTTTCACATCTAAGTAAGAAGCCAGTTCTTGCTGAAAAGAATTTACTTCCGGTCCGCCGATAAATTGAGAAGAGCGAATGACATTTAAAACCGCTTCGTCAATTTCAGTTTGAATTTTTTCGTATTGTCCACGTGTATCAACCATGTGGATTTTTTTCATCGTTTTTTCCATCTGTAAAATTATTTTTTTGGATGTGCGAAGATAAGTATTTTTGGAATGATGAATTGAGAGAAAATGAGAGTTGGTTTTTATACTTAGTTCCTTTTTATTTTTCCTTTTCTCTTATTTATTTCCTTTGCAATTTTTTTCAATTTTTTCTCAGTATCGTCATATAGTTTATTTAATGACAATTCGAGTAATTCATAAGTCTCTAAAATATCTATTTTTTCTAAAGTGCCGATATGACTACCTGCATTACCAATCCATTTAATTGCAAGTAAGTATTCTGCAATTTCAGGTTTGACATTTTTAAATTCTTCAATTCGATGATGAAGTGAAAGTCGTTGCTGCTTTTTTCTTTTATTAACAAGTATCTTCTTAACTTTAAATTCATCCATTAAAAGTTCAAGCGAAACTCTAATTTTATTTACGCAAGAAGTTAAATCATTCCAATATAATGCAAATGATTCATTTATTACTCTTTCAATCGCTATAGGACAGTTTGAATTTAATTCAAATAATTGTAATGTTGGATGAAAGTATACTGGTGAATATAATGAATAATTTATTTCATGATAATCATCACGATTGTCATAATCACTAGAAAACTCTTCACTTCCATCGCCTAAAAATGATACGAATTCATTACAATTTTGACAAATTAGACTTCCACTAAAAGTATATCTACTAAATTCAGGTTCCCAACCATCGTCAGAATGGTAGCTCCGAGACAAAGCTGTTTCTGATTTTTTAAATGTGTCGAGTTTTAAAATTCCAGAATTACAGTAAGGACAAATCCAATCTGGAGTTTTTTTATCAGCAAAATTAGTTTTTAGCCAAATCTCTTTTTTCATATTCCTTTGCTTATTTTCTGATGAGTCTCTTTAAGAGTTAATTACAATTCTAAAATAAACTAAACCTTCCGTTTATTTTTATTTAAAAATTACTACGAATATAATGATTTTTCCATTTTACTGTTTCTCCTGCTGTTTAAACTCCGCAGCGATTTTTTTGATAAAAAAACGTACTTTAGCCTAATTTTTTGAAATGAAAAAATATTTTTTCGCACTATTTATTTTCTTCGGCTTGTCGCTAACAAGCTACGCGCAAGTGGATGTAAAAGATTCTTTACTTCAATTCACGTATGTGGCGCCATCGTACGCATTTCAAATTCCAGGAGGCGATTTGGCGAAGCGTTTCGGAGCTAATTCAAATATTGGATTACGCATTCTTCACAAAACACGAAACAACTGGATATACGGTTTAGAAGGTAGTTATTTGTTCAGTAACAATGTAAAGGAATATGGTATTTTAGATAGTATTTCAACGCAAGATGGCTATGTGATTGATCAGAACGGAACTTATGCCGAAATTCGTTTGTCGGAGGAAGGATTTATGATTAACGCACTTGTCGGCAAAATTTTACCGCTTTGGCAAGCCAATAAAAATTCAGGCGTTTTATTCACAAACAGCATCGGATACATTCAACACAAAATAAAAATAGTGGTATTGCAAGACAATGCGTACCAGTTGAGTGATACTTACAAAAAAGGCTACGAAAGGCTCACGGCCGGAATTAATTTAACTCAATTTTTAGGCTACCAATATTTTGGGACGCAGCACATGCTTAATTTTTTTGGAGGTTTTGAAATCACAGAAGCCTTTACCAACGCCGTTTATCCGTATGAATACGATCTTCGAATTAGCAATACTTCCAACAGAATTGATTTGCTTTATGGATTTCGAATCGGCTGGATGCTCCCCTTCTACCGCAACATTACCAACAGATATTACTATAATTAACGTTTGAAAAAAAATTTCCAGAAATGAAATTTTTGTACAATACTTTTATTTTTTTGTACCATCAAATGATTCGCTTAGCTGCTTTTTTTTATCCGAAAGCGCGCTTGTGGCGGGATGGTCGAAAAAATAATTTTTCAAACATCGAAAAAAAAATTTCCGGAACACAAAAAATAATTTGGGTGCATTGCGCTTCTTTGGGGGAGTTTGAGCAAGGCAGACCGCTGATCGAGGCGTTGAAAAAAAAATTTTCGGAGCACAAAATTTTACTTACTTTTTTTTCTCCTTCGGGATATGAAATTCGAAAAAAGTATTCTGGTGCCGATTTTATTTTTTATTTACCGATGGATTCTTCCGCGAATGCGAAACGATTTATTTCAACGATAAAGCCAGTTGCAGCGTTTTTTGTGAAATACGAATTTTGGTTTAATTATTTAAGTGAACTGAAAAAAAATAAAATTCCGACCTATCTCGTTTCCGGAATTTTCAGAAAAAATCATTATTTTTTAAAATCATACAGTAGTTGGTTTCGCAAACAATTAAGTGTGTTTACGTTTTTCTTTTTGCAAGATGAATTGTCTGAAAAACTATTGAATTCGATTGGATATACCAACACAATAATAAGTGGAGATACTCGATTCGACCGCGTTTTAGAGATTTCCAAAAATGCCCCAGAAAATAATTTAGTAGTATTATTTAAAGCAGATAAAAAAATAATTTTAGCAGGTAGCACTTGGGAAGAAGATGAAAAAATAATTTTTGAAACGCCTTTTTCGGAAGCCAATTTTAAATTGATTATTGCTCCGCATGAAGTAAATGAAAGTCGTATCCAATCGATTATTTCACGCTTCGAAAAAAATAATTTTTTAAGACTTTCTCAAGCGAACGAAAAAAATATAAAGTCGGCAAATATACTGCTCATTGACAATGTCGGAATGCTTTCGTCCTTGTATCAATATGCTGAAATTGCCTATATCGGCGGTGGTTTCGGAAAGGGAATTCACAATATTTTAGAAGCAGCCACTTTCGGAATGCCTATTATTTTCGGACCAAATTATCGTAAATTTAAAGAAGCAATTGATTTGATAAACAAAGGAGTTGCTTTTCCGATTGATTCATCCGAAGTTTTTGAAAAATTATTTTTCGAACTGTCTAAAAATGACATCCGACGAAAAGAAATTTCTCGCAATTCAATTGTATATATTCAGGAAAATAGTGGCGCAACAAAGCGTATTATAGAACACATTTCTCTCTAAAAAAGCATCGCCCCGATGAAAAATCGAGGCGATGCGTAAGAATTATTTAATATTTATTACTATCCTAAATTTGCCTTTTTATCCTCTTGCATTTTCTGTTCTTTTTTTTGCGGTTTCGGATTATTGACCTTAGCCGGACGAGGATGTTGTGGTTGAACTTTTTTATTATTATTCATTTTAGGCGCATTGTTTTGCCTTCTTTCTTGATTGTTATTATTCGGTCTTACTGGTTCTGGATTGTTCGGTCTTATTGGTTCTGGATTGTTCGGTCTTACCGGTTCTGGATTATTCGGTCTTACCGGTTCTGGATTATTCGGTCTTACTGGTTCTGGATTATTCGGTCTTACTGGCTCTGGATTATTTGGTCTTACCGGTTCCGACTGGGTATTATTTGGTCTTACTGGCTCGGTCGTACTATTTTTAGTAGGGAAAAAAGTGCTTTTCACGTTACTACCATTTTCGGGATGAGCAACTGGCTTAAGATTTTCTACTGGTGTAATTTTTTTGGGAGCTGGAGCTTGCACACCAGGAGCTGGTGTTTTTGAGTTTGCCGTAATTATCGGATGATAAATTTGCATTTGGCCATTTTTTACAGAGGTTCCTGGATGGTTGCTTTGAACAATCATAACAGGTGTTATTTTTGTTCCTGTGGCTAACTCTACCTCGCTTGCTCTTGGTCCTGCAGGATAATTTGAGATTGAATTTGGTGTAACAGCTGAACCATTTCCATTTGTTCCTCCATTTCCATTAGTATTATTAGCACTTCCGCTACCATAATAATTATTCACAACAGTGCTATTGTTTGTAGTATTGTTGTTTGTTGTATTATTAACAGTATTACTATTAGTGGTATTCGTAATCACAGTAGAATTACTAATAATCGTATTGTTTTGTTCGCGAGGAGCGTAATAATTGCTCACATTTTGATTATTTATTTGTCCACGAGGTGCAAAAACCCATTGATTATTTGGAATATTGTAATTATTCGCATAATTATTCCCGTAGGACGCATTCACTTCCATACCAGGTCCCATTGGTGCCCAACCATAGTCGCTTCCTGTTTGACGCCAAGATACCCATGCAGGACCCCACGTATTTCCAGGAATCCACATCCAACCATACATTGGATCTTGTGCCCATCGTCCATAATGGAAAGTTGCCCAACCCCATTGGTAATTGGATTTCCATGTCCAACCATAATTGCTCATTACCCAATAGCCATTGCTTGCATAAGGTTGAAAATCACCTCCTACATTCGGTCTCCAAACATAACCATACTCAGGAGAATTAATCCATTCTCCATAAGGACTCAAATTATCATAAAAAGTTTGATATGATGAAGGTTGCTGAGGATCTTGTGCATATTGATCTTGATTGTATCCTTGACTATACGGTTGCTGTGGCGGCGCCTGCACAACTTGCTGTGGTGGCGGCGGGTCACGATAAACAACACGAGTTGGATAGCAAGACATTGCACTGAGTACAACCACTATTGCTGAAAATTTAATAAATAGTTTCATAATTTTTTTTTGTTAGTGATTGCTGATATATCAAAAATACTGCCATTATTTTTTTGAATTCTTTTTCTTATTTTATTTACTCTTTCAAGAAGGCTGTTTTAACGGTGAATCAGGCTCTTTTGACATTTGATTGTAAATGATTTTATCTAAAGTTGCCGGCCAAAATTTATTAATCCACAATACTAATTTTCCTTGCGTGGTGAGAACAATATTTCGTTTGCGTTTGATTATTGCATCAATTAAATGTTCCGCTACTTCTTCGGGTTGCATCATTTTTTCTTCATTGCGCGGACTTTCTCCTTGCACGCTGCCATCTTTTGCCAGCGCGGTAAAGCGGATATTGGAAGCCGTAAATCCCGGACAAGCAATCAACACATGTAAGCCTGTTTTCAGATTTTCCAATCGCAATGTTTCCAAAAAGCCTTCCAATGCAAATTTGGAAGCGCAGTATCCGGTGCGTCCCGGTAAGGCTTTTTTGCCAGATATAGATGACATTCCAACTACGGATCCTTTGCTTTTCAATAAATAAGGCAAGGCATATTTGGTGCAATAAATAGCGCCCCAAAAATTAGTATCCATCACTTCGCGAATCACCTTTAGCTCAAGGTCTTCGAATAAAGCGCGCATTGAAATTCCCGCATTGTTTATCAAAATATCAATGGTATGAAAACGTGCAACGGTTTTTTCGATGAGATGAATGCAATCTTGTTCGCTGCGTACATCCGTTTTAACAGCAAGTACTTCAACGCCCATCGCTTCTATGATTTTCGTTAATTCATCTAATTTATCTTGCTGCCTTGCTGCTAACACGATTTTTGCCTTCCTTTTTGCGAAAGCAATTGCACACGATCGTCCTATGCCGGACGATGCTCCTGTTACGATTACTACTTTATCTTTCACCTAAAAAACGAGTATAAAAATTTTTTCAAAAAACTAAAATTAAACTTTTTATTGTAATTGACAAAAATATCCTTCACGAATATCGAACCCCAAAAATAGTTTTTTTTCGTAATATATTGATAGATATCTTTCGAAAAAGAATCGGAAAAAAAGTCCTTCGAAAAAATAATTTTTCAAACACCTTTTTGGATCAAGAAAAAAGAGCTTCAAAAAAATAATTTTTCAAATGAGGATTTACAAATCTTATTTCTCAAAGATGATAAATGGAAAATTAAAATCTTAAACAGTTTCTTACTTTTACAAAAAAATATTTTTTCATACATGAATTCGCTTTTAGACACACCGATTGAATACTTGAAAGGCATTGGTCCACAGCGCGCAGATTTGTTGAAAAAAGAATTGCAATTATTTACTTACGGCGATTTAATAACGTGGTATCCCTTTCGTTACGTGGATCGTACGCGTTTTTACAAAGTGAAAGAAATTACGGCCGATTTACCTTACGTGCAATTGCGCGGAAAAATTATTAGTTTAAAAACAGTTGGAGAAAAACGTGCGAAACGTCTTGTGGCACAATTAGCGGACGATACCGGAACAGTGGAATTAGTTTGGTTTCAAGGCATTAAATGGATGGAGGATAAATTTAAACCGAATACCGAATACATTGTATTTGGGAAACCCGCGTTATACAATGGAAAATTTAATATTCCGCATCCAGATGCAGATGAATTGAGCGACGAAAATACTTTGTTTGCAAGTGCTTTGCAGCCGATTTACAATACAACCGAAAAATTAAAATCGCGCGGACTCGATACAAAAGGCATTGCAAAACTTCAGAAAACGGTGATTTCTCTTTTGAAAAATAATATTTCTGAAACGCTTTCTGTGCCGATTGTGGATACGCTCAATTTTATCTCGCGCGAAGAAGCATTGAAAAATATTCATTTGCCGGAAAGTCCAGAAATGCTTAAAAAAGCAGAGATGCGTATTAAATTCGAAGAATTTTTTTTCATCCAATTAAAATTATTGAGATTAAAATTGGTGCGCAAAAAAGAATACCGCGGATATTTATTTTCAAAAATTGGAGCGTATTTTAATCATTTTTATGAACACAATTTACTCTTCGAATTAACCAACGCACAAAAGCGCGTCGTGAAAGAAATTCGCCAAGATATTGGTAGCGGAAAACAAATGAATCGTTTATTGCAAGGTGATGTAGGAAGCGGGAAAACCTTAGTCGCATTGATGATTATGTTGATTGCGATTGATAATGGTTTTCAAGCGTGCATCATGGCTCCAACGGAAATCCTTGCCAATCAACATTTTCAGACCATTTCAGAATTATTAAAAGGAATGAATCTGAATGTGGCTTTATTGACGGGTTCTTCTAAAACCAAGGAACGCAAACAACTTCACGAACTTTTACAAAACGGAACTACACATATTCTTATCGGTACGCATGCTTTGTTGGAAGATACGGTACAATTTAAAAATTTGGGAATGGTAGTGATTGATGAGCAACATCGTTTTGGTGTGGAACAACGCGCTAAAATGTGGAAAAAAAATACACAGCCACCTCATGTGTTGGTAATGACTGCAACGCCCATTCCGCGTACACTTGCCATGACTTTGTATGGCGATTTAGATATTTCCATTATTGACGAAATGCCGCCCGGCAGAAAAGCGATTCAGACAAAACATAGTTTCGATTCGCAGCGATTAAAAGTATTTGCTTTTATGAAAGAACAAATTAAAAAAGGCAGACAAATTTATGTCGTTTATCCGCTTATCGAAGAATCTGAAAAAATGGATTACAAAGATTTGATGGACGGTTACGAAAGTATTTCGCGCGAATTTCCGTTGCCCGATTATCGCGTAAGCATTGTGCACGGACGTATGAAAGCGAAAGAAAAAGAAATGGAAATGCAACGTTTCGTGAAAGGCGAAACACAAATTATGGTGGCAACTACTGTTATTGAAGTAGGCGTAAATGTGCCGAATGCCAGCGTTATGATTATTGAAAGTGCGGAACGTTTTGGTTTATCACAATTGCACCAATTACGCGGAAGAGTGGGAAGAGGAGCTGATCAATCGTATTGCATTTTGATGACTTCTTATAAATTAGGAACCGATTCGAAACTGCGAATGGAAACAATGGTGCGCACCACCGATGGTTTTGAAATTGCCGATGTAGATTTAAAATTGCGCGGACCAGGCGATATTGCCGGAACGCGCCAAAGTGGAGTACTTGATTTGCGCTTAGCTGATTTAGCAAAAGATGCACAATTATTATTGTTGGCGAGAAATATTGCCGAAGAAACATTGAATACGGATGTCGATTTATCGAAACCCGAAAATGCGAACATCGCGAAACAACTTCAAAAACTCAATAAAAATAGTGCCAACTGGATTCGCATCAGCTAAAAAAATTCAGAATTAAAAATGGAGAATGAAAAAAAGAGACTTCGAAAAAATAATTTTTGGAACCGCGTTTTATTATACAAAATTTAGCCTTCAAAAAAATAATTTTTCTGAGGTCAATTTTTTGTATTGTGATACAAGCACAAAAAGACAAACACATATAAAAATCGTATCTATAAAATAAGCCCAGGTTACGTGCGAACCAATTGAAAAAAATGGGATAGAAAAAACGCCGATAAAACAAACTTGTGTTAATGTACTGATGACCGAAAACACGCTTCCTGTGCGCCCCATACGGTTATTCGGAATGCGTTCAAACAAATAAGTAATTCGTAAAATACGCGCTCCAGCATTGGTTAATCCAATTAATAAAGAAAAGGCGAAAAAAACAGCAATGCTTCTCGTAAAAGAAGTTGTCAATAAAATAATAATTGTGATGATCATCAACACAATTATCGCTTTTACAGCATTCGTATTTTTGAAAATTTTTCGGATAAAAAATCCAGAAAAAATAGCGCCGATGGTATAATAAATTCCGGAAGACGCATACACATCTGCGCCTTGTTGCAAATGATTGTTCACGTAAAGTGGCATCAACAGGCGATCTTCAACTATCAACACAATAAAAATAGAAAGCGTTACGATACCGAAAAAAAATAATTCAGGTTTGTTTTTCAGAAAATCAATTCCCATTTGAATGCGCTCTTTTACGCTGCCTGTGTGGATTTCTAAGTTTTCAGCAGAAACATATTTGATGCTTCCAATTAAAACAAGTGCAATGAGGTAAGTAATTCCGTCCATCAAAAATATTTTTTGTAAAGACCAAGGCACAATATCAAAAGGCAAGTGAATCCGAAAACCAATAATATTGATTATGCAATGCGTAGTTCCTGCAAGTAAAATAGCTCCAAAAGCCCCAGAAAACATAGTAGTTGCTTGTCCTTGTACTTCGATAAAAGAATTTATTTTTCCGTAATTTTTTTGTTCTGTAATTTCTTGCCCGAAGGCATAAAGCGTGGGATAATGCACGTTGTAAATAAAAATAGTAGCGCCAAAAACCAATATCACCAAGGACACAGGAACGTTGCCGGTATAAAATCCGAAACCCGCTACAGAACCGAGAATAACAGCTCCTGCAATATTGATACTGATAAAAACTTTTTTTCGAGAATGGCGATCAATGAGTGTTCCTGCATACAAACTCCAAAATACAGATGCAAATGTTATCACTAAATAAACAATGCCAAAAAAAGAATTTTTTCCGAGCATACTCGTGAAATACCAAGGAATAGCAAGCATGCTGATGCCTTGTGCAAATCCCGAAATAATATTTGCGGCAAGCAATAAAATAAGCGCGCTTTTGTTTTTCAAAATATTTTTTTTGATGAACCGACAGTTTCCTGTAATTTGGTGCAGCGCAAAACTATCTTTTTTACGATTGTAAATGGAAGAAAAGAAAAAAATAAAAATTACGGATGTAACTATCGGTTTGCAGAAAGCTGAAAAATATTGCGCGTACCAAGAACGCTGCCAGCAAGAGTTACGTAATAAATTATATGAATGGGGATTGTATTCAAGTGATGTAGAGAAAATAATTTCGCAGTTGATTTCTGATAATTTTTTGAACGAAGAACGTTTTGCAAAAGCATTTGCAGGCGGAAAATTTCGTATCAAAAAATGGGGGAAAATTAAAATTGAAAATGAACTGAAAAAGAAAAAAATTTCTGCTTATTCTATCAAAAAAGCATTGCAAATTCTGGATGATAACGATAGCCGGAAAAATTTAAAAAAATTACTTGAAAAGAAATATCCCGATTTATCGAAAGAAAAATCAAAAACAGATAAATACAAAGCGGCTCGTTATTTTATCGGAAAAGGTTATGAATCGGAAATGGTGTGGAAAATGTTAAATATGGATTCGGAAAATTAATTTTTCAAAGTTGGAATTCCTCCATTATGAATTAAAACAGCCATCACAAACAAAAACATAGTTAATCCAATTAAAATAGGAACGAGATTACTTTTTTTGGTATAAGCCGCTGATTTTCCGATGTACAATTTCCAAAATAATTCTTTAATTATAATTGCTCCGACAAGTGTAGCAATGACCGAAACAATATACGAAGCAGCTGTGTTTGAAATTTGTTGTTGTAACAAATTTTCGCCAATTGAATAAAACAATCCGAATAAAATTGGGAAAATTATTTTGTTAGATTTTCCAATTTTGCGCATGTTATAAGCCAACAAAATAGCACCAAAAAGTGGAGAGAAAAAAAGTGCAAATCCAAAAACAGTCCATTCAGAAAAAAGTTCAATTTGCGGATCAATGATCTGTACTTTATCTGATTGGATTTGAAGGTGAATTTGTAGCTGCGCTTGTAGCTTTTTAGCAAAATCGTCCATTTTTCCACGCTTGTCTAATTCCTGTAAAGCCCCGAGAACAGCGAGCTCTTCATACTTTGTGTTTTCATGCACAAACTCGAACAATTCGTCGTTACTACAATTAGACATCAAAGTGGCTACATCTTCCATGGTGAAAAAATATTTTTTTAAGGCTTACAAAAATAGAAAAATATCGGACACTTATTTCTTTATAAAATTTCACGAAAAGAAAAAAGAAGGATCGAAAAAATAATTTTTAGAAGCAAAAAAAGGCGCCTCAAAAAATTATTTTTTCGAGGCGCCTTTTTTAGATAATTTTATTTATCGTATAAGCGTAATAAATCCTTTTTCTGCATATTTCACTCCATCAACTCCCGTGGCGTTGATGAGATAATAATACGTTCCGGCTGACATTTCAGTACCGCCTGTATTTCTGCCATCCCAACCTTTGAGTGGATCTGTCCATGTATATACTTTAACGCCCCAACGGTTAAATATTTCTGCCGAAAAACTCGACAAGCCGTTCGATTGGA
>JBDTAC010000096.1 GCA_039924845.1 Bacteroidia bacterium | reverse complement strand
CATCGAGTGGCGGTTGCAGTGGAACAGGAACCGTAACGGTAAATGTGAACCCAAGTCCAGCAACACCGACGATAACACAATCGGGAGGATTATTAATTGCGAATCCGCCTGCAACAAATTATCAATGGTTTTTGAACGGAGTAGCTATCAGCGGAGCAAACTCACAAACGTATACAGTAACAACGAATGGAGACTATACGGTAGAAGAAACCAACTCCAGCAATTGTTCAACGACGTCAAGTACTGATTCAGTAGTAAATACAGGTATTGCGACGAACAGTTTGAATAATTTCTTCAACGCGTATCCAAATCCGAATGAAGGACAATTTGAGTTAAACTTCACAACAAGTAATGTGGATAATTTCACGATAGAAATCCACAATGCATTGGGACAATTGGTTTATCAAGAAGCTTTGATGAACTTTACAGGAAAATACGCCAAAGAAATCAACATTAAAAATTATGGCAAGGGCATTTACATGCTATCGATTACAAATACACATAGCCAAGGAGTGAAGAAATTGATTGTTTTTTAAAGATAAAATAAACTAAAAAAAGAGGCTCGGAAAATTATTTTTTCGAGCTTCTTTTTTATAACTCTGTCTCTTTCTGGACTTTTTCAAGAAATCATTTTATTTTTTTTATAGATTAGCTAACCTCCTATAACACATTATTTGTTTTTTTATTTTCTGCATACTTTAAAGGTGGCTATTTAAGTTATCTGAAAAAAAGAGCCATGAAAAAAGAAAAAATCATTTCAATTATTGTTGTAGCATTTTTTTGCTTTTCAGCGAAAGCACAACAAATAAATATTCTGCCAGAAAATTTTACCAATTATGTAGGAACAGCAGCATCCTTGCCAACCGGCTGGACAAACACGGCAAATGCAAGTTATACTTCGGCAGGATATTCCGGAACAAGTGGTCCGAATTCTTATAAATTTGCAGCTACAGGATCGCTCACAACGCCTAAATTTTCCAATGCCGATTCACTGCAATTTTGGGTAAAGCGCGGTTCTACTTCGGATGTAACAAGTAAATTGATTATCACGAAAAGTTCGGATAATATAATCTGGCAAGCATTTCAAACCATTAGTCCAATTCCAGCAACTGCTTCTACATTGAAATTTTCAATTGATACAGGTGCACATTATTTGAAATTTTCGTACACAAAAGCAACAGGAAATTTAGCTTTTGATGATTTTTTACTGAAAGGGTTAGCTCCTGTAAGTGCCATTTTTATTGCGATTCAGCCTACAGTTAATTCAATTACAGATAATAGTGCGAACATTAATTGGACAACCAATATCGCAGGAACGAGTAATATTCATTACGGATTTTCGTCCAATGCGCTTATCAATACAGAAATTGGAGCGAATGGAATAACGAATCACAACGTTGGTATTTCGGCGCTCACAGCAAACACAATGTATTATTTCAGAGTATTTTCTACCGCAGGAAACACGGATTCTTCCGACATTCTCAGTTTTACAACCGCTAATTCATCCATCACGAAAGTGGAAGAAAACAGTCTCGCAAAAAATATTTTTTCAGTTTTTCCCAATCCTGCAAAAGAACAATTGACTTTGCAATTAAATACGCCTTCGAAAAATTATTTTTTTGACGTGTATAATTCTGCCGGACAAAAAATGCTGAGTGGAAGTTTTTTTTCTAACTCAACATCAAAAAAGATAGATGTGCGTAATTGGAAAAAAGGATTGTATTTATTGATTTTTCGAGATGATAAAACACAATACATTCAAAAATTTATAAAGGACTAAAAAATAAATTTTCGTTATTTCTTAGTCCTTTAGTTGAGTTGAAAAAATATTTTTTCAACGGTATTTTTTGAAACTTACATTGTAGCTACTTTATCGGATTTATATTCTCCGGCTTTTAATTTTGCATGTGCTTTTGAAAAACAATCAATAGTATAATTTACATCTTCAATCGTATGCACCGCAGTCGGAATCAAACGCAACATAATCACGCCTTTCGGAACAACTGGATATACCACAATCGAACAAAAAATATTTGAATTTTCGCGCAAATCAATAATTAAATTAGTTGCTTCTGGAATACTACCTTCCACAAATACAGGCGTAACACACGATTGCGTATTTCCGATATTGAATTCTGCTTTTTTTAATCCTGATTGCAAGGCATTTGTAATTTTCCAAAGATTTTCTTTGTATTCAGGGTGAGTACGAATTAAATCCAAACGTTTCAAAGCGCCAACAACGATAGGCATTGGAAGTGATTTCGCGAAAATTTGCGAACGCATATTGTAACGCAAATATTCCACTACATGTTCTTCACTCGCAATAAATCCTCCGATTGAGGCAAAAGATTTTGCGAAGGTTCCAAAATATACATCTATTCCATCCTGAATACCTTGCTCCTCGCCTGTTCCAGCGCCTGTTTTCCCTAAAACGCCTAATCCGTGTGCATCATCTACAAAAAGGCGGAATGAAAATTTCTTTTTCAAAGCAACGATTTCTTTCAGTTTACCTTGATCTCCAGACATTCCGAAAACACCTTCCGTAATTACTAAAATGGCACCTTTCGACTCTTCCACCCATTTAGTGGCTCTTTCCAATTGTTTTTCTAAACTTTGAATATCGTTGTGCGGAAACACAAAACGTTTTCCGAGATGTAAACGCATTCCATCCATAATACAAGCGTGTGCTTCGGAATCGTAAACAATCACATCGTGACGATCCACTAAACAATCAATACCTGAAACCATGGCTTGATAACCGAAATTACACAAAATAGAATCTTCTTTTTTTACGAATGCAGCCAATTCTCCTTCTAATTGTTCGTGCAAATTAGAATTCCCAGACATCATGCGCGCGCCCATTGGCAATGCCATTCCGTATTTTTCAGTCGCCTCCGTATCTGCTTTGCGCACTTCCGGATGATTTGCCAATCCGAGGTAATTATTTAAACTCCAGATAACGCGTTCTTTTCCTCTAAAAATCATGCGATTCGCAATTTCGCCTTCCAGTTTCGGGAAGGTAAAATAGCCGTGTGCGTGTTTAGAATGTTGTCCTAAAGGACCTCTATTTTCTTTTATTTTCTCGAATAAATCTTTCATAATTGTGTTTTAAATTTTAAATGCTGATTAAAGAATACAAAAATATATTTTTCTGATGAGAATTTGCGTAGGAAATACGATTATTTTTCAAACGTTTTTAAATCTGTTTATTCTACTTTGAAAAATTATTTTTTCAAAGGTTAGTTTACGACAAAGTTAAATTATCGTTCTATAAGTGATTATTTTTCATCCATCAATTGAAAAAAAAGTTTTCAACAATTTCCGATTGTGATTTTTTTATTATACATTTGCTTTAATGTAAATTAACGTAATTAAATTTATGATGACGGAAGAAAGTTTAGAAAACAAGAACTCGAACAACGCGGAATCGCGCGAAGAGATTTTTTCAAAGTCGGTAAGAGCTGGGAAAAGAACGTATTTTTTCGATGTAAAAAGTACCAAAGGAAATGATTATTACTTAACCATTACGGAAAGTAAAAAACGTTTTGGAGAAGATGGAAAATTCTTTTACGAAAAGCACAAAGTCTTTTTATACAAAGAAGATTTCGAGAAATTTTCGGAAGGTTTGAACGAAGCTGTAGCACATATTAAAGCAAATGCTCCCGCTATTGTTGAAACAGAACGCACAGAACATTATGCTGAAAAAAGCACTTCAGAAAATAGTTTTTCGGATGTAAAATTTGAAGACTTGGAAGACAAGCACTAAAAAAATATTTTTTCATCCGCTTTAAAATCTGCTTATAAATAGCAGATTTTTTTTGCGCGTTAATTAAAATGAATATCCGGCAAGTAAACCAATGGTGAAAATGCGAGAAGAATAATTTACACCATTATTTCCTCCTATACTCACAAATCCATAATTTGGAAGATTTTCATATTGTTGAAAACCAACCGAAGGATCTCCATAATTAATATTTGTAGAAGCTAATCCCCAACCAAAATAAGAGTCTAATAAAATACGATTATTAATAACTGTTTGGTAGCCAAAAACCAAATCTGCGCCAAGAGAAGTGTTTTTAACACTCGACAAAACAGTAGTAGATGTGTAGTTTGAATTATTTTGTTGATAAGTGATTGTTCCCGAATAGGAACTAAAAATAAATTCAGGCTTTATGTAAAAACCGTGGAATTGATCATCGGATTGTGGCGGAATAAGTTTTATACCAACTTTAAAAAATGCACCTTGTGGTTTAAATTGATTTCCAAATGAAGCACCAGTATTTGAGTAGTCTCCATAAATAAAACCTGCTTTTATTTCAGCATTAAAATTTTTGCCAACCTTTTGTTCGTAAGCGAAAGCTATATCGCCATATAATGGAGAAAATAATTCCATTTTTAGTGCGCGGTTGTAGTTGGGTTTTAGTGCTTCAGTTTTAGCGAATTGATCCACTGTTCCATTTTGATATTTTATATATTTTATTTCTGATTTGTTCACAATATAAAGTGGTCCATCTTGATACGTAAACAATTTATATTCTACTGTTTTGCTATTTATTTGAAGCACTTTTGCTTGAATTTTTTCTCCATCAATTTTCACAATGGTATCTTGTGAAAAAGCATTGAATGCCATTAATAAAAATAAAACTGGCAAGAGGAAGCGAAGTGTTCTTTTCATATAATTAAGTTTAGATATTTTATCAAAGATAAATAAAAGCAACTGAAAAAATATTTTTCAAATAAAAAAACTCCTCAGGTTTCCCTGAAGAGTTTTCTAAAAACCATGGCAGGTTTTTAATATTCGTCTTTACAGACGAATTGTCTTTGGTATTATTCCGATTTTTTATTCGGTTTTTTTTCCGATTCTTCCATTTCGGTTTTCAAAGCAGAAAGTACGTCCAAATCTCCTAATGTGGATTTTTCAACATTGTCTTTCATTTTTTTCACTGCTTTTTTAACCTCTTTTTCTTCTGAATTTTTCTCAGCTTTCTTTTCTGATTTTTCAGCAGCAATGGTTTCATCGTTTATTTTAGCATGAGAAACAATAATTTTTTTGCTGTCTTTAGAAAACTCCAACACTTTAAAATCCATTGTTTCTTCCGCTTTAGCAGTTGTTCCATCTAATTTTACTAAATGTCTGCTTGGCGCGAAACCTTCTACACCATAAGGTAAAGAAACGATTGCACCTTTATCCATCAGGTTAATAATGGTTCCTTTGTGAACAGAATCCACCGTAAAAATAGTTTCGAATACATCCCAAGGATTTTCTTCCAATTGTTTGTGTCCAAGACTCAATCTGCGATTTTCAACATCAATATCCAACACAACAACATCTAATTTATCACCAATTTTTGTGAATTCAGATGGGTGCTTTATTTTTTTAGACCAAGATAAATCCGAAATATGAACCAAACCATCAACGCCTTCTTCTAATTCTACAAAAATACCGAAATTGGTAAAATTGCGGACAGTTGCAGAGTGTTTAGACCCTTTTGGATATTTTGCAATGATGTCTGTCCAAGGATCTGGCATCAATTGTTTAATACCTAATGACATTTTGCGATCTTCTCTATCCAAAGTCAAAATAACAGCTTCTACAACATCCCCTACTTTTAGGAAATCATGCGCTGTTCTAAGATGTTGCGACCAAGACATTTCGGAAACGTGTACCAATCCTTCTACTCCTGTTGAAATTTCAACAAAAGCGCCGTAATCAGCAATCACCATTACTTTTCCTTTTACTTTATCTCCCACTTGCAATTTAGCATCTAAACCATCCCACGGATGTGGTGTCAATTGTTTCAAGCCCAATGCAATACGTCTTTTTTCGTTATCGAAATCCAAAATAACCACATTGATTTTTTGATCCAATTTAACGATTTCTTCTGGGTGATTAATTCTACCCCAAGAAAGGTCGGTAATGTGAACCAAACCATCTACTCCGCCCAAGTCAATAAACACACCGTAAGAAGTAATGTTTTTAACCGTTCCTTCCAACACTTGACCTTTTTCCAATTTGGAAATGATCTCTTTTTTCTGCAATTCAAGTTCTGCTTCGATAAGCGCTTTATGCGAAACCACTACGTTTTTAAATTCGTTATTGATTTTAACTACTTTAAATTCCATTGTTTTTCCAACATAAATATCGTAATCACGAATTGGTTTCACATCAATTTGTGAACCCGGCAAAAAGGCTTCAATACCAAATACATCAGCAATTAAACCGCCTTTTGTACGACATTTTACATATCCTTTAATGATTTCGTTTGTTTCCAATGCTTGATTAACACGTTCCCACGATTTCATGGAGCGTGCTGTTTTATGAGAAAGAATTAACTGCCCACTTTTATCTTCCTGACTTTCAACATAAACTTCTACTTTATCACCAATTGCTAATTCTGGATTGTAGCGAAACTCTGAAAGAGAAACCACTCCATCCGATTTAAAACCAATGTTTACTACTACTTCTTTCGAATTTTTGCTTACCACAGTACCATCAACAATCTGGTTTTCAGCGATTGATGTTAATGTTTTTTCGTAAACAGCTTCTAATTTTTCGCGCTCTGCTTTTGTGTAACTGTCTTGTTTTTTACCGACAATGTTCCAATCAAAATTCTCGAGTGTGTTGTTTGCAGTTTCTACTGCGCTTGTTTGTTGTTCTGCCATTTTGGCTTTAAGTTATACTTATCAATAAGCTCGGTAATAATTTGATGATAAGCGGATTAAACATACTTACATACCGATTATGCAAGTTTCTTTTTTATCCTCATAAAAATTTGAGGGAGGACAAATGTACGATTTTTTTGGAAAGTAAAAACAGGTTTGAAAAATTATTTTTTTGAAGCACTATTTTAGGTTAGAAAAACATCTTCGAAAAATTATTTTTTCGGAAGCTCAAACTTTACAGGAAGTCCGTATGGCACAGATATTCTTCCGCCGATTTGCCAACCTTTCATCAACTGAATCACGCGCATCGCTTCTTCATCGCAACCGAAACCAATTCCGTGGCGAACTCTAATATCGGTTACCGAACCATCTTGCATAATTCTAAAATCAACATCCACAGTTCCTGAAATATTATTTTTCAAAGCCTTTTCCGGATACTGAAGATTATCCGCAATAAATTGAATTTCAGCAGCTATTCCACCCGGATATTTGGGATTAAGCATCAATGGATACATTTTCGGGCGGACTGGCTTTGCAATTTTTGATGTATCCGAAATTCTATTTTTATTTACTGTAGAATCTGATTTTTTAAGCGAATTTGTTTGGATACTATTATTTTTTTGAGAAGTATCAGAATGTACAATTGTTTTTGGAATTAAAGTGTCTTTTTTTTCTGTGTAATTCACTGAATTTACATCACTTGCATTATTGCAAGCCACAAAAATAAATAAATTTAAGAAGGCAAAAAAATATTTTTTCATAGCGGTATTTTAAAGTTGAAATTGCGCTTTCGAAAAATTAATTTTTCAAATCAATTTTTAGCGAATTGTTCTGCCACTACTAATTCCTTAGAACCAAGCGTGTAAACATAAAATCCTTTTCCTGATTTTACGCCTAAATGTCCGGCCATTACCATATTTACCAACAAAGGGCAAGGTGCGTATTTCGGGTTTCCAAAACCATCTTTTAATACATTTAAAATGGATAAACACACATCCAAACCGATAAAATCAGCCAATTGAAGTGGTCCCATCGGATGTGCCATTCCTAATTTCATTACCGTATCAATTTCATGCACGCCGGCAACGCCTTCAAAAAGAGTAATAATGGCTTCGTTGATCATTGGCATTAACACTTTATTTGCTACAAATCCAGGGTAGTCATTTACTTCAACTGGTACTTTATGTAATTCTTTTGATAAATTCATTATCAATTCAGTAACTATATCAGAAGTAGAATATCCTCTAATTACTTCTACCAATTTCATTACCGGAACCGGATTCATAAAATGCATCCCGATTATCTTATCCGCACGCTTGGTAACCGAAGCAATTTTGGTGATGGAAATGGACGAAGTATTACTCGCCAAAATAGTTTCGAACGCGCATATTTTATCTAATTCTTTAAAAATAGAAAGTTTAATTTCCATATTTTCCGTGGCGGCTTCAATCACCAAATCCGCATTTTTTACGCCATCTGCCAAAACCGTAAACGTTTTGATGTTTTGGAGCGTTGTATCTTTATCGCTTTCGCTGATAAGGCCTTTCGCAACTATTCTATCTAAATTTTTAGAAATCGTGGCGATGGCTTTATTCAAGACAACTTCCGAAATATCAATCAACGCAACTTGAAATCCACTTTGAGCAAACGTGTGCGCAATGCCATTTCCCATTGTTCCTGAACCAATAACTGCTATGTTTTTCATGTCGAAAAATTATTTTTTTGAAGCCTCAAAGATAGACGCAAATTATGATTGGCAAAAAGCGTTCCGAAAAATTATTTTCCGCGCCCTTGCACAACAATTATCACTGTATAGATAAGTATTTTAAAATCAACACCTAATGACATATTTTCGATGTAAATAATATCATATTTAAGGCGTTCCACCATTTCGTCCACATTTTCCGCATAACCGTATTTTACTTGTCCCCAAGATGTAATTCCAGGTCGTACCGAATGTAAATGCTTGTAATGCGGCGCTTTTTGCACAATTTGATCAATAAAATATTGACGTTCCGGACGCGGACCCACAATCGACATTTCTCCAATCAACACATTGTAAAACTGAGGAATTTCATCCAAACGCACTTTTCGTAAAAATTTGCCCACGGGCGTAATCCGGCTATCATTTTTGCTGGAAAGTGCTGGTCCTTGCGCTTCTGCATTCGTGTACATGGATCGAAATTTATGAATACTAAACGGTTTTCCGCCAAATCCAATGCGTTGATGACTGTAAAAAACGGGACCTTTCGAAGTCATTTTAACAGAAATGGCAATAATTAAATAAACGGGTGAAAAAACAATCATCACAAATAATGAAACGAATACATCAAAAAACCGCTTAAAAGATTGTTGCCAAACAGGCATTCGTTCTCTTGAAATCTCAATGAGTGGCGCACCAAATATCGCAGTCATTTTTACGGATCCTGATAGAATATCGTACATATCTGGAATAATTTTTACAACTACTTCAGTATCTTCTATCTCATTGATTATATTACGAATAGCTTCGTGTTCAGAAGATTCGATGGCAATAATTACTTCTTCGGCAGCGCTTTCAGAAATTATTTTTTTGATGTCTTTAAATTCGCCCAAATGAGGTAGTTTTTTCCCTAATTCGTTGGAGAAACCATTTTTGGTATCTAAATGAACAAAGCCTATAAATTTATTTCCAGATGCTTCTTTCTGGGATTCAATTTCTTTATAGGTATTCCAAGCACTTTCATTGCTTCCGATAAGCAATGTATTGAAACCAATGATTCTCTTTTTTATTTTACTATTTGTAATACTCGATAAAATAAATCGAAAAATGGCTGTGAGTGAAAATTGCAGTGAGAAAAGAACTGTTATTGTTTTGTAATACGTTTTATAGGAAATAATGCTGTCGTCCAACAAAAAAGCGAAAAAAATGAGCACCACGCCGATAAGGCTCGTTAAAAATGTTTGTCCAATTTCCTTTAAACGAGATTTACGGTACACATTTTTATAAGTTCCCAACAAAAAATAAAAAAGCAGCCACAGTAAAGGAAGAATGATAATTCCTTTATAAAATTCCGTGTTATATTCCAATTTTATAGGAATCCCGAATTTAAGTGGTTCAATATAAATTTTTCGATACGTGTAAAAAAATCCCCAAGCAATTGCCGCTGCGATAAAATCGGCTACGATATACTTGAACGTCTGGACTTTTTTATTCATTATAAATATTAATCTACTAACTCAATATTATCCAAAAATAGCTGTGGATAAGGGACATTTGGGTCTTTTGTCATATTGATAAAAATAATAAAAGGAGGGGCTCCGCCTCCACTTACTTGATTCGTTAGATTTACATAAATTTTATTCCAAACAGGTGACGGATTTATACTTAAAGAATACATCTGATTGAAATTATTGTCATAAATGCCTACATTAAAAAGGTTATTGGATTTGTAATTTAATTCTAAAAAAACGGCAGCACCTCCTTGTGGCAAATTGAAAGAATTAAACGAACGGCATTCGAAATACGGATGTGTGGCATCCAAATATGCTGCACCAGAATGTGCACCTTCAAATACATTGGCAGGAGTTGATAAATTAGTGGTTTGAATCACCGTATCGCTATTGGTATTAGAAAGAGATATTCCGCTTTGTTCAAAATTCTCTATCCATAAAAAATTAGTATAAGATGCGTAACGCGTCCATGGGCTAATTGTCGTAATTGTTTTTGGCGAAAGGTTTACAACAGTGTCAAAAAGCGTATAGAAATTATAAATAACGCGCGTTGCAGCTATACCGTCTAGTTTTATTCCAGCTCCTATTTTTATGGAGTGCATTCCAGGCGTTGTAATAATGGGGAAAGTACATGGATTTTGATACGCTCCCAAAGCTTGATCATCCAAATAGACCCAAGAATCTGTAATTTTATTGGATAAAGTATGCTGCTTGTTAGTATCTGACCTCAGCGTAATGCCATTAATTTTAATGTATGCCGGGATATTTTCGGAAGGAGCCAATTTATTGCAAGAAATAATAGCCGTTAAAATAACGGCTGAAAAAATTATTTTTTGGATGCTTCTTTTGCTATTCCGCATTTTTATAAAAGGAATACGTAATTATTTGTTATTTATTGTTTCAGACTGAAAAAAATCAGCATTTAATTTCATTTTTTCAATAATTTTATATGCCACATCCAATGCTTTGAAGCCATCATCAATGGTTACCATAGGTATAGTATTATTTGTAATGGCTGCTGCAAATGATTCGAGTTCCATTTTTATAGCATTTCCTGCTTCAATCGTTGGTGCTTCAAAATACAATTGTTTCATGCCTTTTCCTTCGCCCAAATCAATTGTTACAGCTAAAGGATCTACATCTTTCGGATTTACATTTTGCAAACGAACAATTTCTGTCTTCTTTTCTAAGAAATCAATAGAAATATAGGCATCTTTCTGAAAAAAGCGCAATTTTCGCATATTTTTCATCGAAATACGGCTCGCTGTTAAATTGGCAACGCAACCGTTATCAAATTCGATGCGCGCATTCGTGATATCAGGTGTTTCGCTCACAACTGCTACTCCACTCGCGCTTATGCGCTTGATATTCGATTTGACTAAATGCAACACAATATCAATGTCGTGAATCATCAAATCCAATACTACGGAAACATCCGTTCCGCGCGGATTAAACATCGCCAAACGATGCGCTTCAATAAACATGGGTTGTGAACAATAATTTTTTCCGGCTAAAAACGCCGGATTAAAACGTTCCACGTGTCCTACCTGCACTTTTACATTTGCTTCTTTTGCCAATTGCATCAAGCTTTTAGCTTCTTCAATCGTATTCGTAAGCGGCTTTTCGATAAAAACGTGTTTGGAACTTTTTAAGGCTTTTGCAGCACATTCGTAATGATAAATTGTGGGTGTTACAATGTCCACCACATCCACTGCTTGAATCAATTCATCAATGGATGAAAATGCTTTAAGTCCTAATTCTTCAGCTGTTTTTTGTGCGTATTCTTTGTTCGAATCGTAAAAACCCAACAGTTCGTACTGCGGAATATCTTTTATTAATTTGAGATGGATTTTTCCTAAATGTCCAGCTCCGAGCACTCCTATTTTCAGCATAATCTTTTTTTGTAAAAGTAAATCTTTTTGAATCATTTACCATTTTTTATATAGAAAGGTTTAAGGGTTCAAAAAAATAATTTTTGAAATCATATTTGCGTCGTACATTTATCCACTCGAAAAAATAATTTTTCAAATGAAAAACCAACAAACTGTTTTTGATGATTTAAAAATAAAGGTGGAGCATTTAGT
The DNA here is from genome assembly GCA_039924845.1 of Bacteroidia bacterium. NCBI lineage: Bacteria > Pseudomonadati > Bacteroidota > Bacteroidia > Bacteroidia bacterium. The sequence goes on along the minus strand of JBDTAC010000096.1, from coordinate 12,401 downwards.
ACGCGCCCATAAGAAGCTGCTCGAAAAATCCATTTCGCTCGAAAATGAACAATTGATGCTATTAGAAAAAATTGAAAATCAGAAGAATGCAATTAAAAATTTGGAAGAGAGCAACAAAATTGCTAAACTTGCACAAGCAATTTCACAAGAAAACGAAAATACGTCTGACGTAAAGTCGAAAATAAATGAACTTGTGCGGGAAATAGATAAGTGCATGGCTCTTTTGAACGAATAATTATTCGGATTCAAAGGAAACAGGCTGATAAAGAGGAAACTAAATGAGTCAACTTTCAATAAAGGTAACAATAGCTGGACGAACTTATCCGCTGACTGTGAAAACGGAAGAAGCTGATAATGTGCGCGAAGCAGAAGCCTTGATTAATAAAAAATTGAAAGAGTACGAAGAAAGCTACGCTGTTCGCGATAAACAAGATTTGATTGCTATGTATGTGTTACAATTGGCGGTTCAAAATCTGATACTCGAAAAAAAACTTTTGCACCCTGTGCCGGAGTTAGCAGAAAAACTTTCTCAATTAGAAATGTTCATTTCTGAACACCTGAAACAATCAGCCGAAAGCACTTCTCCAAAACTCCCTTCGAAAAATTAATTTTTCGAAGCCGCATAAATTTATTTTGATGTAAATTTTTCGTATTTATTTTGTGATTTTATGCGATTTTTTTATTCATCATTTTAAGAAAAATACTTATGGAAATAAATGTAATAACTATTGTCATTCTGATTGCTGCAATAATTGTGGGATTGGGATTGGGCATTTTTGCCGCATCTACTTTTATCCGAAAAAGCTTAGAGTCGAAAGCGCAAAATGTGTTGAGAGATGCAGAAACAGAAGCGGAAGTGATTAAAAAGGATAAAATACTTCAAGCAAAAGAAAAATTTTTACAACTCAAATCGGAACACGAAAAAGTGATTAATGAACGTAACGGCGCCATTATTACTGCTGAAAACAGAATTAAACAAAAAGAAGGAACCGTTGCTCAAAAAATAGAAGAATTGCAACGTAAACAAACAGAAGCAGACGCGATTAAAACCAATTTGACGCATCAATTGGAATTACTCACCAAAAAACAAGACGAAGTAAATAAAGCACATCGTAAGCAAGTAGAACAATTGGAAGCGATTTCGGCTTTATCAGCAGAACAAGCAAAAACTCAATTGATCGAATCGCTGAAAGCGGAAGCAAAAACGGACGCGATGGCGCACATAAAAGATGTAGTGGACGAAGCGAAACTGACTGCCAATAGAGAAGCAAAAAAAGTGGTGATACAAACCATTCAGCGCGTAGCGACAGAACATGCGATTGAAAATTCTGTTTCTATTTTTAACATTGCCAGCGACGAAATTAAAGGACGCATTATTGGTCGCGAAGGAAGAAATATTCGTGCTTTAGAAGCCGCAACAGGAATTGAAATTATTGTGGACGATACTCCCGAAGCTATTATTTTATCGGGTTTTGATCCGGTAAGAAGAGAAATTGCACGTTTGGCATTGCATCAATTGGTTACGGATGGAAGGATTCACCCTGCCAGAATTGAAGAAGTGGTTGAGAAAACGAAAAAACAAATCGAAGAAGAAATTATTGAAATCGGTAAACGTACCACTATTGATTTGGGTATTCACGGGCTGCATCCTGAATTAATCAGAATGGTTGGAAGAATGAAATACCGCTCATCTTACGGACAAAATTTATTGCAACACTCACGAGAAGTTGCCAATTTATGTGCAACAATGGCAGCCGAAATGGGCTTGAATGTGAAGATGGCAAAACGTGCGGGATTGTTGCACGATATTGGAAAAGTGCCAGATGATTCACCGGAAATTCCGCATGCTATTTTAGGAATGCAATTGGCGGAAAAATATAAGGAAAAACCAGAAGTTTGCAATGCAATTGGAGCACATCACGATGAGATAGAAATGACCGATTTGATTTCTCCAATTGTACAAGTATGCGATGCTATTTCTGGCGCAAGACCAGGCGCAAGACGCGAAGTGGTGGAACAATACATCAAACGATTGAAAGATTTAGAAGCATTGGCGATGTCATATCAAGGAGTTGAAAAAACCTATGCGATACAAGCAGGACGTGAATTACGCGTTATTGTGGCGAGCGAAAAAATAAGTGATAAAGCAGCTGAAACATTGTCGTTTGATATTTCGCAAAAAATACAAACCGAAATGACATATCCCGGACAAGTGAAAGTAACGGTGATTCGCGAAACAAGAGCGGTTAATTTCGCAAAATAATTTTTTTCGATACTCAAAAATTGACTTCCATTTTAAATGTACTTTAATAAAACTTTTAAGACGGATATTGCGAAAAATATTATAGCGCTAACTTCTGCTACTGTTATTGCTCAAATCGTAAATTTTCTTTTTAATATTTTTTTAACAAGGCTTTATACTCCAGAAGAGTTTGGTTCCTTGTCTATTTTTCTTTCGTTAATATCTTTCATAACAGTTTTGTCTACAGCTAAATTTGATGTAGCCATTGTTGCGTCTTCATCTAACGAAGATGCTCAAAAATTATTTTCTCTTTCCTTTTTTGTATTGCTACTAATTACGATTATCAGTTCACTCGTAATTAGCATTGTTTATTTATTTAACCTTTCATTTTATAAAGGGACAGAAGTTCACAATTGGTTATTTTTCTTAATTCCCTCTGTCGTGATGTTAACAGGTACTCAAATATGTTGGATGTGGAATGTCCGAAATAAAAATTTCAAGAAAATTGCATTTGTAAGAATTGTAGAAGCGGTATTTAATGGATCTATTTCTGTACTTCTTGTTAGTATGTGTGCAAAAGGACTTTTGTTTGGTGTCTTATTTGGACAGCTCTCCTGTTTTTTAATTTTACTATACATTGTGTTCTCAACATGGAATTTTTCAACTTTTGTATTTCCATTTCATGAACTAAAAAAAACTTTTATAAGATACATTCAATTTCCTAAAATAAATGTATTACAAGGCTTTTTAGAGATCTTTCAAGTAAGTTCATTTGTAATTTTATTAGCAAACTCTTTCAATTCTACTATTGTTGGTCTCTATGCTCTAGGGATGCGTGTATTGCAGGTACCTGCACGTTTACTTGTTTTGCCTATTTCTCACGTTTTTTTTGCAGAAGCATCTGAAATATACCGTAATGGAGGTAGTTTATATCGGATCGTAAAAAAAACAATCTATAAAACTGCTTTAGTTGCATTGCCTTTACCTATTATCCTTTTTATAGCAGGTCCAATTCTTTTTTCTTTTGTATTTGGCAAAAATTGGGCAGAAGCAGGCGAATATGCTAGGATATTTTCTTTTTGGATTTTTTTTGATTTGATAAAAGCACCCGTTATTCAAGTTGCTTCTATTGTTGGAAAACAACATTATATTTTAATATTTTCAATCCTTACGAGTATTATCTTCCTTATCTCCTTTTTGGGAAGTGTTGCTTTATTCCATAATATTACAGCAACATTATGGATTGTATCCATCTCTCAATCAATAATGACCTTTTTCTTAATACTAATAATATTAAAAATAAGTAAATAAAGTTTCATCTCAGAAAACCATGATATACGATTGCTTTACTTTTTTTAACGAATTTGATCTCTTAGAGATTAGACTGAATGAACTGAATAACGTAGTGGATAAATTTGTTCTTGTGGAAGCCACCAAAACGCACCAAGGCAATGATAAACCATTGTATTTTGATGAAAACAAGGAGCGCTACAAAGCGTTCTCAAAAAAAATAATTCATATAATAGTTAATGACTATCCATCTGGAGAAAATTTATCTCCATGGGCGTATGAACACAATCAAAGAAATATGATTAGGAGAGGATTAGAAAAATGTGCGCCAGATGACGTAATTATCATATCTGATGTGGATGAAATTCCCAATCCGGATAAAATAAAAGAGCATCATGCTAATCATGGAATAAAAATATTTCGGCAGCGGATGTTTTGCTATTTTATAAATTGCATGAATGAAACTATTACCAATTCACCTTACACATGGAACGGATCTATTATGGTAAATTACAAGGATATTGGAAATCCTCAAGATTTACGAGAATTAGGAATGCATCTACTACGATTATATCATCCTAATTTTTATAATCGTACTTTTTGGAACGTATTTTACTGGGGTAAAATGCGGTTAAAAAAACAACAAGTTTTTTTTATTAAAGAAGGAGGATGGCATTTCAGTTATTTAGGAGGAGTTGAGAAAATAATTAAAAAATTAGAGGCATTTGCCCATTCAGAATACAACAAAGTTGAATATAAGGATATAAAAAAAATAGAATCTGCTATTAATAACGGAAATGATATTTTCGGTAGAGGATTTAACTATAAGATAATTAAAATAGACGATTCTTTTCCAAAATATATTGTTGAGAATATTGATAAATACAAGCAGTACATTAAGTAGCACAATAAACTATTCAGAAAAGTATTTTTCCAATATTTCTTTGACTTTGATACTCCAATTATCCCAATTTAGTTCGGTATCAAAAACTTTTCGCGTGCTTTTTATCAAAGAATAATATTTCTCATCGTCACAATAATTATCCATAATTATATTGGCATATTCAACGCCTCCTGCATTCAAAGGTAATAAAAAACCATTTTTAGTGTTTTTAATAGCAGATTCAATACCACCTGTATTTGTTGTAATGGATGGCAAACCAAACGCGCTTGCCTCGCAAAATACGATTCCGTAGCACTCGGCTCTAGTAGGCAATAATAAAAAATCAGAATTTAGTAGTAAATCAAAAAATTGTTGTTGCCCTCCAACTTCATTTTTATTAATAAATGGGATCACTTTTATATTTCTATGAATTATATTTGGAGGGGGGATGCAACCACATATCGTCAATTCTGTCTGTATTCCTTTTTTTTCGAGATGCAGCAGTGTATCAAATGCAATATCTCCTCCTTTACGATTCCAATTTACGCCTAAAAAAAGTAGCCTACACGTAGCTGCTTTTTGTTTTTTTAAAAGTACCTCAACAGTTGGAATTTTTTCCAAATTTGCACCTAAAGGAATAACATGTATTTTAGATGGATGAATTTTATAATCTGCAATAGCAGATTTTGCTGCCCAATAAGAAGGATATAATAACAAAGATGATTGACTGAGGCTCCTCTGTTCAATTTCCATTCCTTCTTTCTTCGAAATCTGTAATAGATTTGAAAATGCCGGATAATAATTAATCATATTGAAGAAGGTTGTATCAGAAAGATTCACTATGGGAATCGTTGTTTTTACAAATGCCATTTCTGTTGATGCTGCGGGAGCAAATACAATATCATATTTGTTTTTATTTAACACTTCCGAAAATAATTTGCCATATTTCTTAGACAGTATAATACTGTGCTTATAATTGTACCTTTTACGTAATATTTTTTGAGTTAAGTACGACTTTATCTTGCCATAAAAAAGAATTAAAAAAGGATTCTTTATTTTTAAAACATAAACATCACCACAATGCTTTTCTAATGCTTTTTTTGTGTAATAACTAATGCCAGACCAAGAACGTTTGTCGTTTGGATCTAATGAAGTGATAAAAGCAATTTTTAATCGACGAGGCATCCGTTTTTCCTAATTTGCTCAAAGGTAATAATTCTGATTTAGAATGTTTTTCTTGGGTACTATTAGACAATTATACTATTTTTGAACGTTTAATTTTTGGATGTTTTATTATGAAAAAACAAAATCAGGCTATTGATTCCATTTCAATTTGTATTACTGTATTTATTGCTTTAGTCTGTGCCTTTCCAACAATTAGATTATTATTGATAGGAAGTCAACCTATGAATAATTTATATGAAACAGTGATAACATCTCTTCCAGATGTGTTGATTTTAGGCACGCTTATCTACGTTGTGTTTTTATTTTTTGGTGGCAAGTTACCTCCTATAAAATTTATTTTTTTTGATTACATTTTACTTTTATACTTTATTACTAATGTAATCTACGGCTTCTATTTATCGAAGATTCATTATACCTCTATCCTTTCTTTTAGAATAACTTATTTCCCAATGCTATTTTATTTTGTTGCACGTTTTTTTGAAAAAAAAACAGCTGAATCATTGTTAAAGAATTTATTTACATGCTTCAGCGTCTTAGCTGTTATCGGTTTAATATTATACTTTATTTTTCCATCTTTTCAAAATAAAATGACGACTGATACAGGATATGAAATTCCCACTTATTTCATAACTCGAATGAGTTCACTTCTATTAACACCTGTATTATTTGGAACTATAATGGCTTTGTCTTGTACTTATTACTACTACAAAATAAGTTATTACGAATTTTATTGGTTTAATTACGTAACATTCATCCTTCTATTTCTATGCCTCTTACTAAGTGTTTCTCGTGGAGCTCTAATTTCATTCCTAGCGGCATCTGCATTCATAAGTGTTTCTGTTGTTCATCGAAAAGTAAAATTAATTGGTGGATTAATTTTCACGATGCTTATAGTGCTCGTTTTTACGTCTTTCTATGCTACAAATAGTTTAAAGTTAGTTCAATGGATTTGTCATTCTTCTGTTGAAACAGCAAATATGCAAGCAGGTGTTACAAGAGTTAATCGTTGGCAAGTGTCCTTACTTGATTTTAAAAACCAGCCACAAGGTTATGGATTTGGAAAAACAGGAGCCGTTGCTTATAGATATTTTATAAATTCACCTTCAATCCCTGCTGCCAGATATACTACCGATGGATGGTATTTAAAAACAGCCTGCGAAACGGGAGTTTATGGATTATTGAGTTATCTCATATTAGCTGGGACATTTCTTTTTTATACTTTGAAAAAAGTAATAAAAAACAAGTCGCCAAATTTAATTTTTACACTTGGAATTTTTTTTGTAATTAATATCCAAAATATAGCAAGTAACACCTTAGATTTTTATCCTTATATTATCGTTTACTGGCTAATAATAGGCTTTTCAATAAACGAAAGAAGTGTAGTAGTTGCCAATGACTGAACAAAATAAAATTTCAATTATAATTGTAAATTACAACGTAAAAGACTTTATTCTCGCGTGTTTGGATTCTGTTTGCAAATTTTCAGACAACTTAAATTTAGAAATAATTGTTGTAGATAATAATTCAACTGACGGAAGTGCTATTGAAATCAAAAAAAAATTTCCGCAAGTTATTTTGATAGAAAATAATTTCAATGCCGGTTTTTCCGGAGCCAACAATCAAGGAATAAAAGCTTCCACTGGCGATTTTATTTTTCTGCTCAATCCAGATACAGAAGTCTGCGAACACGCGCTTACAAAATTGTTTGAGTTTGCTCAATCGAATAAAAGCAAAGTAATCATTGCTCCTCAATTGTTGAATACAAATCAATCTATTCAGCCTTCTGCATGGAAAAATCCGAGTATTTTTAATTTAATTTCAGGAGCATTTTTTCTACATCATTTTTTTAATTTTAGTTATTATTATATTGAAAATTACCAACATTCTTTTGAAGCAAAAACGCTTTCAGGTGCTGCCTTATTTTTCCATAAAAATCTTATTCGGAAAATTGGTTTTTTAGATGAAAATTTATTTTGGATGGAAGACATTGATTTTTGCTATAGAGCACAATCTGTAGGAGAAATCTATTATTTTTCGGAATCAAAAATCATACATCATGGCGGACAAAGTTCTATCCAAAATTATAAAATTACCATTTCCAATCAATTGATGAGTAAGTTAAAATTTTTCAAAAAACATACTCGAAAAATTATTTTTTTGACGGCTTATTTTTTTGTTTTAATACACATCATTTTGCATATTTTTATTTTTTCAATGATGTTTCCTTTTTCAAAATTAGCAAGGAAAAAATGGAATGCCTATATTTTCACTTTGAAAAAATATTTTTCTTATATAATAAATAACGATTTGAAAATCGTATAACATGAGCCAGCGAATTCTCATTCTTTCTGACATTAATTCATCCCACACTCAAAAATGGGTATTGTCCCTTGCTGATAAAGGATTTGAAATTGGAGTATTTAGTTTAAGTAAAGCGAATAAAGATTGGTTTTCTGGTAAAATAAATATTTTTGTTTTCGAAACAAAAGCATTTGAAAAAAATATTTTTCGAGCCGCTACTTTTTCAAAATTATCTTATTTGAGAGCAATTCCTGCTTTAAAAAAAACAATTCGAGATTTCAAACCTGACATTGTGCACGCTCATTACGCAACGAGTTACGGATTGCTCGGCACTTTATCTGGCTTTCATCCCTTCATTATTTCTGTTTGGGGAAGCGATGTTTTTGATTTTCCAAAAAAAAGTTTTTTCCATAAAGTATTTTTGAAAAATAATTTTTCGAAAGCGGATATTTTATTATCTACGAGTCGAATAATGGCAGAAGAAATTAAAAAATACACATCAAAGAAAATTACAGTAACACCTTTCGGTGTAGACTTAACAATTTTCAAACCGGATTCTACTCAAAATAAAATCAATCAAAATCGCATCGTAATCGGAACTGTTAAATCATTAGAAACAAAATACGGAATCAATTTTCTTATTTCTGCTTTTGCCATTTTAAAAGAGCGTTACTCTAATTTAGCACTTCAACTTTTAATTGTTGGAAGTGGTTCTCGCGAAGCCGAGTTGAAAGAAATGGTATTAAATCTTAAAATAGAAAAAGTGTCTCAATTTACCGGATTTATTGATCATTCAGAAATTGTGGTCTATCAAAATATGCTCTCTATTGCTGTTTTTCCTTCTGTTCTTGATAGCGAAAGTTTTGGTGTTTCCGTACTTGAAGCTGCGGCTTGCGGAAAACCTGTTGTAGTAAGTAATGTAGGCGGTTTGCCAGAAGTAATTGAAAATGGAATTACTGGAATAATTGTTCCTCCGAAAGATAGTATCGCTTTAGCGAACGCACTTGAAAAATTAATTTTGGACGAAGATTTGCGCGTCAACATGGGAAAACAAGGCAGGATACGTGTTCAAAGATTATACGATTGGAATGAAAATGTGCAACAAATGACAGAAATTTATCAAAATATTATTTCCATCAATCAAAACGAATTGCCTTAATTGGCGTAATTCGCGACACAATAAACGATGGAATAATCAACATTAACAAACACGTCAAAAGCGTTCCCACATTGAGTAAAAGAATGAATAAATAATTCATTTCGATAGGAACAACCGATACATAATACGTTTCTTGCGGTAAAGTAATAAAGCCAAAATGCTTTTGTAACAAGCATAAAATAATTCCGAAAACATTTCCCCAAAACATTCCCAACCCGATTAAATAAGCGGCATTGTACAAAAATATTTTTTGTATGCTCCAACTTTTTTGTCCGATAGCTTTTAAAATTCCGATCATATTGGTACGTTCTAAAATCAGAATTAATAAAGCTGAAACCATATTAATAGCAGCCACCAGAAGCATTAATATTATTACAATTTCTGCATTTATATTTTGTAAATCGAGCCACGAAAAAATTGTTGAGTTAATTTCTTTTGTGCTTTGTGCAATCAAACCGTCGCCAATTTGAGAGTTCACGTAATCCGTTATTTTATCAACGTCCTTAAAGTTATTCACCGAGATTTCAAATCCGCCAATTTTATTTTTATCCCAAAAATTTAATTTTTGAATGGCAGCAATATCCACAAAAACTGTTTTTTTATCGAAATCCTCCAAGCCAGTTTTATAAATTCCGGAAATATAAAATGCCTTTACACGCTGCTCGTAATCGGAGTTTGCAGAATCAGCCGTTTTCTTCTTAGTCACAAAAAACACCAATAATTTATCGTTCAATTTTAATTCGAGTCGAGATGCCAGAAATTGAGAAATCACAATTTTGTCCGTCGCGCCTGTATCATTTACGGTAAAAACACTTCCGCTTACTAAATTATTTTTGATGAAACTCCAATCATAATCGCTTCCAACACCTGTCAACATAACACCTTCATTGTCAGTTTTGGTTTTAATAATTCCATTTTTTATCGCAAAAACTTGAATGTGTTTGATGCCGGGATATTTTTGAAGCGCAGCAACAAAATTTTGATTTTTACTGATTGGACTTGGCTCGTAGGAAGTATTGTTATCGTAATTAGTGATTTGGATTCCGGATGCAAAACCCACTACTTTTTCACGAATTTGTTTTTGAAATCCTTTTACAATGGCAAGCGTAATAATCATGATGGCGATTCCCAAAGCAATGCCAATAACGGAAATCCGCACAATCGGACGAGAAACTGTTTTCGATTGTCGTTCGCTGAAAATTATTTTTTTCGCTATGAAAAACTCCGTGTTCAAAAATTATTTTTTTAAATCGTTTTTACAAAAATACTATTAATTAGAAATTCTTTCCCAATATAGTTTCCGCAAAAAATACGATATTTGATTCCGCTTACATTTTTTAATCAAAAAAATATTTTTATGGATGTCATTTTAGAAATGCTGAAATATATTTTACCATCTGTTGTAGTATTTGCAACGGCATATTATTTGGTGAAAAAATTCTTGGAAAGTGAAAATAAGAAACGACTTTTAGAACTTCGGATGGCAAATCAAAGCAATGTAACTCCTATTCGCTTACAAGCGTACGAGCGCATTGCGCTATTTTTAGAACGTATTTCGCCTACCAATTTAATTATGCGAATAAATAAATCTGGGATGAATTCCAGCCAATTACAATTGGAGTTAATTAAAAATATTCGTAGCGAATTTGAACACAACCTTTCGCAACAAATTTACATGTCGAATGCCGCATGGGAAATGGTGAAGACGGCAAAAGAAGAAGTAATTAAATTAGTCAATATTGCCGGAACAAAAGTTTCCAATGGCGCATCAGGAAACGATTTAGCACAAGCCATTATTGAAATAAGTTTGCAAGTAGAAAAACTTCCAACACAAATGGCCATCGAATATATGAAAAGAGAAATTGCTCAAAATTTCTGATAAAATAGAGGCAAAAAAATATTTTTTCAAAGATGAATAAAGAAGAAGAAATCACCAAAAAGTTTGAAACCGATTCAGGAATCGAGATAAAAGAAACGTATCACAAAAATAATTTTCCAGAAGAGTTTCCAGGTAAATTCCCTTACACACGTGGCGTACAACCAGATATGTATCGTGGAAAATTATGGACGATGCGGCAATATGCCGGATTTTCTACTGCTGAAGAATCAAATAAACGCTATCATTATTTATTAAAAAATGGTACCACAGGATTATCAGTTGCCTTCGATTTACCTACACAAATCGGGTACGATTCGGATCACGATTTTGCAGATGGAGAAGTAGGAAAAGCAGGTGTAGCCATTGATTCTTTACGCGATATTGAAATCCTTTTTGATGGAATAAAATTAGAAGATATTACCACTTCCATGACCATCAATTCTACCGCTTCTATTTTATTGGCGATGTATATTGCGCTCGCTAAAAAGCAAGGAGCGGATTTGAAAAAAATTTCTGGAACCATCCAAAATGATATTTTAAAAGAGTACGCAGCCCGCGGTACATATATCTATCCGCCGAAACCTTCCATGCGTATTATTACAGATATTTTTGAATATTGCAGCAAGGAAGTGCCCAAATGGAATACGATTTCGATTTCTGGTTATCACATTCGCGAAGCCGGAGCAACGGCCGTTCAGGAATTAGCATTTACTTTGGCAAACGGAAAAGCTTACTTAAAAGCCGCTATTGACAAAGGTTTGGACATAAATGTATTTGCCAAACGACTTTCTTTTTTCTTCAATGCACACAATAATTTATTTGAAGAAGTGGCTAAATTCCGTGCAGCGAGAAGGATGTGGGCAAAAATAACAAAGGATTTAGGCGCCACTGACCCACGTGCGCAAATGCTTCGTTTTCATACGCAAACTGGCGGTTCCACGCTCACGGCGCAGCAACCGCAAAATAATATTGTACGCGTTACCATTCAAGCGTTGGCTGCTGTTATGGGCGGCACACAATCTTTGCACACGAATGGTTTCGACGAAGCGATTGCACTTCCAACAGAAGAAGCGGCACGTATTGCTCTCCGAACTCAACAAATTATTGCTTTCGAAAGTGGCGTTCCGGAAACCGTGGATCCTTTGGCAGGATCGTATTTCGTGGAAACACTTACCAATGAAGTAGAAACAGCAGCTTGGGATTATATTTCAAAAATTGATGCCATGGGTGGCTCTGTAGCCGCTATCGAGCAAGGGTTTCTACAAAATGAAATCGCAGGATCTGCGTATAAATATCAAAACGATATTCAAACTGGGAAAAAAATTATTGTGAGCGTCAATAAATTTGAAGTGAAAGAAAAGCCGATGGAAAATATTTTTTCGGTAAACGATTCCATTCGAAAAGTACAGATGGAAAAAATCCAGAAACTAAAAAGCGAGCGCAATAACGAAAAAGTAAATAG
>JBDTAC010000095.1 GCA_039924845.1 Bacteroidia bacterium | reverse complement strand
GATTTTGTGGCAGTGGATGAAATTTCATTCGAGGTTTACAAAGGAGAAATTTTTGGCTTTTTGGGAGCGAATGGTGCAGGTAAAACAACTGCTATGCGAATGCTCTGCGGATTATCTATTCCAACTTCTGGAAAAGCTACCGTTGCCGGATTTGATGTATTTACACAACCGGAAGAAATCAAAAAGAATATTGGCTATATGAGTCAAAAATTTTCGCTTTACGAAGATTTAACGGTGTTGGAAAATATTCAATTCTATGGTGGAATTTATGGATTGACAAATAAAGAAATCAAACAAAAAAGTGAGGAGCTTACTTCCAAATTAGGCTTGCAAAAAGAAGCCAGAAAATTGGTGAGTTCGCTTCCTTTGGGATGGAAACAAAAATTGTCTTTTCTGGTGGCGATTGTGCATCAACCAAAAATTGTTTTTTTGGATGAACCTACTGGAGGCGTTGATCCATATATGCGAAGAGAGTTTTGGGATTTAATTTACGATGCGGCTGATAAAGGAATTACCATTTTCGTAACTACTCATTATTTGGACGAAGCAGAGTATTGTAATCGCGTAACAATTATGGTGGACGGAAAAATTGAAGCGTTAGATTCTCCTTCCGCATTGAAGAAAAAATTTGAAGTGGACTCCATTGACGAAGTGTTTTACAGATTGGCAAGAAAAGCGAAAAGAGGAGATTAAATAAAACAATAATTAATACTAAAATTCCATGAAAGGGAAATACAGAGGTTATTACAGATATGATAATGAAAGAATTCGAAATTATACTGGATTCGAAAAAACATTTTTTGATATTGTAATTAATGAAGTTGATAATGAAAATTTTTATGGCATAGCCCAAGACGATAAGAATACAGGTGGTCAAGTAGGTACTGGAGTTATTATTGGAACAATATCTGGAGATAATATTTTTTTCACGAAACAAATGTCAAAAGCATCAAGTTTTGGAATAGGTGGAAAAGTAAATATGTATAATACAAAAGGACCTAAAATCCATTATACTGGAGTAAGAAAACAAAATGGAAGCTACATAGGAAGGTGGAAATTAAATTTTAGTTTGGCTTTCAATGGTATAATTCCAACTATAATTCTCCCAACAACTGGAGAATGGGAAATGCAGATAGAGGAATAAAACATGAAACAATTATTATCATTCGTAAAAAAAGAATTTTATCAAGTCTTTCGAGACCAAAAAACACTCATTATGTTGTTTGGTTTACCGATTGTACAAATTGTTTTGTTTGGATTTGCGCTCACCAACGAAATAAAAAATGCCAATATTGTTATTGTTGACAATGCGAAAGATATTGCTTCGCAGCAAATTATCAATAAAATACAAGGAAGTAAATTTTTTCATATTCAAAAAACATTAAGCAGTTCATCTCAAATAGATGCCGCTTTTAAAACAGGAACAGTAAAGTTAGCTGTTGTTTTTCCTGCTAATTTTAATAACGATTTATCGCATTTGCACAAAGCTTCTATTCAAGTTATTGCCGATGCTTCTGACCCGAACACTGCGCTAACACTCCAAAATTATATTTCTTCCATTGTGATGGATTATCAAACACAACTATCGAATAATTTGTCTCTTCCATATACTATTATTCCGGAAGTGCGAATGCTTTACAATCCTGATTTGCGAGGTGCGCCCAATTTTGTGCCAGGAGTTATGGCGATGGTTTTATTGCTCGTTTGTGTCATGATGACATCTGTATCTATTGTCCGCGAAAAAGAACTGGGAACAATGGAAGTGCTACTTGTTTCACCTGTAAAGCCTATAATAATTATTATTTCAAAAGCTATCCCGTATTTAATTTTATCATGGATAAACTTAGCTGCCATTTTACTTCTCAGTGTTTACGCACTTGATTTACCTATTCAAGGAAGTATCTTTTTACTGGTTATGGAAAGTACTTTACTGATTATGTCGGCACTTGCTCTGGGTTTATTTATTTCAACGGTAACTTCTTCGCAGCAAAATGCGATGTTTGCTTCCATGTTGGGAATGATGTTGCCGACAATTATGCTAAGTGGTTTTATGTTCCCGATTGCGAATATGCCTGTCGCCTTGCAAGTCATTTCAAACATTGTTCCGGCGCGCTGGTATTATATTATTGTGAAAGATGTGATGTTAAAAGGATTGGGCTTTTCTTCTATTTGGAAAGAGACTTTAATTCTTGCCAGCATGACAGTTTTCTTTATCGTGATTGCGCTTAGAAACTTTAAAATACGTTTAGAATAATGAGACCACTTTGGTTTTTATTGCAAAAAGAATTTCGCCAAATATTCCGCGACAAAGGTTTTATGGGCAGACTTTTTATTGCACCTGCTATTCAACTTATTTTATTGCCGATGGCAGCAAATTATACCATCAAAAATATTAATATCGCCATTGTTGATCACGATCATTCCGAAATTTCTACCAAGCTTACCAATAAAATTTTGTCTTCTGGCTATTTTAAATTAGCAGGTTATACTGATTTTAATTCGAAAGCAGACAAACTAATTGAAACCGATAAAGCCGATATCGTACTTGAAATCCCGGAAGGATTTGGCAGCAAACTTATCAGCGAAGGCAGTCAGAAAATTGCGATAAAAGTTGATGCCATTGATGGCGTAAAAGCAAGTGTCGGATTTGGTTATTTGAGTAATATCATCGGTGATTATAATAATGATATTCGTTTGGAGTGGTTGAATCCAACTCGTATCAGTCAAGCGCCCGCCATTAATGTCGTCCCTTCTTTTTGGTACAATCCGTCGCTAACGTATTATATTTTTATGGTACCCGCCATTTTGGTTTCGCTTGTTACCGCCATTGCGGGATTGTCGGCAGCATTTAATATTGTGAAAGAAAAAGAAATCGGCACCATCGAGCAAATAAACGTAACGCCCATCAAAAAATACCAATTTATTCTGGGTAAATTACTTCCGTTTTTAGTCATGGGAATCATTGTTTTTTCTTTCGGATTACTCATTGCTTGGATTGGTTACGGAATTGTACCACTCGGTAATTTAGCGGTGCTCTATCTCTTTTTAACTGTCTTTTTATTTGCGATACTTGGTTTCGGGTTACTCATTTCCACGTACACTGAAACGCAGCAACAAGCCAATTCGCTCATGTTTTTATTTATGATGGTCTTTAATATGATGAGCGGATTGTACACGCCAATAGACAGTATGCCGGCTTGGGCAAAATTTATCACCTATCTTTTTCCGGTAAGTTATTTTATTGACGTCATGCGAATGGTAGTGATAAAAGGAAGCGGCTTGCACGACATCTCGATGCAAATTCTGGATGTTTTTATCATCGGGCTCGTCCTTAATGTTTGGGCTATATTAAATTATCGAAAAACAACTTAAATGCTATGCTTGTTTTGAGGCACACTCAGCTGAATGTATGGCAAACCCAGCTGAATTATAGACACGTTTAGCTGAACATTTGACAAATGATATTAGCTAAAAGCTATCTTTATCTGCAATTTTTCAAATTAATTTTAATTCTGAATTAAGCCTTCCTTTTGGGGAGGATTTAGGTGGAGCTTTTTCCTTCGCGCAGATTCCGAATCAAGTACGGAATGACGACACTTTCATTTTTAATTGGTACATCTGCACAACTACAAATTCAACTTCTTCATCACCTAATCACTTCAAAATAATTATTCTTCAAGCAGAAAAACTTCGGCAATGGGAGCAAATAAATACGTTCTTTTTGTATTTATTTCTAAACATTTATAGCGCGTTCGTATTTTCTCTCCTTTTTTAAAAAGTCGCCCGTTTTTTAATGTGAAAACAGTATCAATGGGTAGTTTTTCAAGTAAAATTCCGTTGTGTCTTTCATCGTATTTTTTTAATATCCGGAAAAGCGTTAAGTCGGAACAACTGGATGCAGCAGGATTTTCCATGTATTTATTCAATGCCGAAATAACATCCGTTGGAAATATTTTTTCGTGCATAAACGGAACGATGAGTTTTTTGTAATGTCTTTTCCATTCGTTACCATGTGGCTTTACGGAATTTTTATTTTCTTGCCAATTGGAAAGATGCGCTATTTCATGCACCAACGTAATCAGAAACGCATATTTGTTCATGTCGTGATTGATGGTAATTTGATGATTTTGTCCGCTACTAGGCGGACGATAATCTCCATATTTGGTGCTACGCTGTTTTTTTATTTTTAATTTAAAATCGAATTGATAAACCCACAAAGCAATTGTATCAACAGCTTCGGCAGGAATGTATTTATGTAAAATGGATTTGTTGCGTTCTAATTGCATTCGAAAAAATAATTTTTCAAACCTGTTTTATTTGAAGAGATGATACACAATAAAGCTGGAAACATAAGCCAATACACCCATATATGTGAATTGAATAACGGGCCATTTCCAATTTTTTGTTTCGTTGTAAACTACCGCCAAGGTACTCATGCACTGCATCGCGAAGGCATAAAAAATCATCAGTGAAAACCCTACGGCTGGCGTATATTCCTTTAATCCCGTAGTTTTATTGGTTTCGTTCATCATTTTTTGGCGAATGGATTCGGTGTTGTTTTCATCGCCAACGCTGTAAATGGTTGCCATGGTTCCCACAAAAACTTCGCGTGCTGCAAAAGAAGTTACGAGTGCAATGCCAATTCTCCAATCAAAACCAAGCGGAGCAATAGCAGGTTCAATTGTTTTGCCGATAATCCCAGCGTACGATGCTTCTAATTTTTCGGTTCCGGCTTGCACTTTTAACTGGTTGATATTTACATTTTTTTGCAGTGATAGTTGTTCGTATTTCTGATCAATTTGTGCAAAACGATTTCCCGGAGCGTGCGATGAAAGTACCCACAGAATAATGGAAATAGCGATGATTACTTTTCCGGCATCGAATAAAAAAACTTTTACTTTATCGTAAATGGTTTGAAAAACAACACTGAATTTTGGTACGCGATAAACTGGCATTTCCATGATAAAATAACTTGCTTCTCTCGCTTTCAGCATAAATTGCATAAGCCACGCAACGCCAATGGCAGCAATAAACCCGATTAAATACATCGCCAATAAAACAAGTCCTTGAAGGTTGAAAAAAATAAATTTTTCACCGGAAGGAATGATGAGTGAAATCAATAAAGTATAAACAGGAAGCCGCGCGGAACAACTCATTAAAGGTGTAACCATAATGGTAATCATGCGTTCTTTCCAATTGCTGATGGTGCGTGCGCCCATAATGGCGGGCACTGCGCAAGCAACACCACTAATAAGAGGAATCACAGAACGTCCGTTAAGTCCGAATCTACGCATGGTTCTGTCCATAATAAAGCTCACGCGCGCCATGTAACCGGTATCTTCCAGAATGGCGATAAACGCAAAGAGTAAGGCAATTTGTGGAATAAAAACAACGATGCCACTTAATCCGGCTAAAATTCCGTGAAAAATAAGGTCGGATAATTCTCCGTGCGGAAACGTTGCTGCGCCCCATTCTGTCACTTTTATAAATGAAAATTCAATCCAATCCATCGGATACGTAGCGATAAAAAAAATGGTTTGGAAAATGGCGAAAAGTATAAAAATAAAAATAAAGTAGCCCCAAAATTTATGCGTTAAAATGGCATCTAGTTTATTGGAGAACGAACGTTTCTTCAACGCTTCATTGACGGATGTACACGAATTAATTAGCTCATTTATTTTTTTATAACGACTCACACTTTCTTGCGCTTGCAATTTGTGTTTATCGAAATGAGTATCACGAATAATTTTTTTAATTTCTTCTTTTTGCGGTTCGTACGCATTAAAATATTCGATGCCCGCATAATTACAC
Organism: Bacteroidia bacterium; assembly: GCA_039924845.1. NCBI lineage: Bacteria > Pseudomonadati > Bacteroidota > Bacteroidia > Bacteroidia bacterium. The sequence continues at coordinate 10,783 of JBDTAC010000095.1, read as the reverse complement.
GCCACTTGAAAAGCCTTGTAATCATTGCTTATTTTGGTGATCCCTTTTATTTGAACAATGGCATCTGTCGCAATTTCATGAAAGTCGAAAAACTTTTTTTCAGAAACGGATAAAGGTGCAATGATGGCTTTTTTTAATTCTTCTACGCCTCTTTTTTTACGCGCATTAACGAGAAAAACAGGAACGCCCAAATGTTCGGAAAGCATTTTCAAATCCACCTCCATACCTTTGCGTTCCATCATGTCCATCATATTGAGGACAAGAATGACAGGCACTTTCATATCGCATATTTGCGAAGCGAGAAATAAACTTCTTTTTAGATTGGATCCGTCAGCCACTACAATTACGCGATCGGGATAACTCGAATTTTTTGAATCCGAAAGTACATCAAACGTAATTTTTTCGTCCAACGATTTCGGATACAAACTATACGTTCCTGGCAAATCCACAAACTGAACGGTTTTTAGCGTGCCGCCCGGATCAGAAATTTTAGAAATCCCTGTTTTTTTATCTACCGTAACACCCGGAAAATTCCCTGTTTTTTGGTGCATTCCGGTAAGCGCATTAAACAACGTTGACTTGCCGCTGTTTGGGTTACCGACTAAAGCGACGTTCAAAAAAATATTTTTTTGATTCTCCAATTTTTAATTTTTTAAGACCTTCCGGTAACGGTAATCGTTGCCGCTTCTTTTTTTCGTAAACTCAACACATATCCCGAAACACTTACTGCGATTGGATCTCCCATCGGAGCAGTACGTTCCAATGTTATTTTCTCGCCAGGAATACATCCCATTTCCATTAATTTCAACGCCATTTCTTCGTCTGTAAAAGCCACAATAATGGCAGATTCTCCAATTTTTAAATCCGCCAAGGTGTCCATTTTACTCATTTTCTTTTTCTCCTGAAATTAACCGAATGCGAAAATACTTATTTTTTTCTCGGATGAATGGATTTCACCCTACCTAAAAGAGGGTATTTTTTTGATTCCTTTTATTTTCATCGAATCTGATTTTATCACTTCAAAAATTTTATTTTTGCACGATGAAAAGTGAAGTAGGGGAGCAGCCTGAAAAAAAATTTTCCGCAAAATTTTTACGGGCATTGCATCACAAAAATTATCGTTTGTTTTTTATCGGACAAACTATTTCTTTGGTGGGAACGTGGATGCAACAAATCGCTATGAATTGGCTTGTGTACCGACTTACGGGTTCTGTTTTTTTACTTGGTACCGTTGGTTTTGCTACGCAAATGTCCACTTTTGTTTTGGCTCCTTTTGCGGGCGTTTACGCAGATCGTTGGAATCGTCATAAAATATTAATTACCACGCAAAGCCTTTCTTTATTGCAAGCTTTATTGATGACGGTTCTTATTTTTACACACGTAATTGCCGTTTGGCACATTTTGGTTTTAGCGGTTTTTCTCGGACTCATAAACGCCTTTGATATTCCTGCGCGACAAGCTTTTTTGGTGCAAATGATTGACGACAGAAAGGATTTACCAAATGCCATTGCGCTAAATTCTTCCATGTTTAATGCTGCGCGATTGATTGGTCCATCGCTTGCCGGAATTTTAATTGCACTTTTTGGGGAAGGATTTTGTTTTTTATTTAATGGCATCAGTTACATCGCCGTTATTATTGCTTTGTTGAGTATGAAAAATTTTCAGCCTCAAGCAAAAGCAAATACAAAAAAGGTGTGGCACAATTTGCGCGAAGGGTTTTCGTACGCCTTTCATTTGCCAGCTGCTCGTACTATTTTAACTTTGTTGGCAATTATTAGTTTGTTCGGAATGCCGTATTCCGTATTGATGCCGGTGTTTGCCAAAAAAATATTTTTAGGAGGCGCTCATACGTATGGATTTTTAACTGGTGCCACTGGCGTTGGTGCTCTAATTGCGGCATTTTATCTCGCCGGACGGAAAGATGCAGAAGGCTTGGGCAAAATTTTATTTTTCGGATCCTTGCTATTTGGTATTTGTTTATTGCTGTTTTCTTTATCACATAATTTGGTGCTTTCACTCTTTATTTTAGTCGCTATTGGTTTCGGACAAATTGTACAAATGGCATCTGGAAATACGATTTTACAAACACAAACAGACGATGCCATGCGCGGCAGAATAATGAGTATTTATACAATGGCTTTTCGTGGATTTATGCCTTTGGGAAGTTTGTTGGCAGGCACTTTAGCCGCTATAATTGGTGCGCCGTACACACTTTGTATTGGAAGTACGGTGTGTATTTTCGCTTCACTTTTCTTGAGAAAATATTTAGCTGCGATAAGTCCGAAAAAAAAATAAAAAGGAGAAGGAAATGGCAAGCGTAAAAATAGGACGAATTGAAGGCTTTAAAAAAATATTTTTTTGAAGCTCCTATTTTATATCTTTACTTTGCAATACAAATTTAAAAATGGAGAGTAAGCAATTTGTCTTTTTTCTGAAAAATTATCTTTTAGCAACGCTTTTTTTGGCGACTTTTTCATCTGCTGTTTTTTCTCAAAATACAACTCGCTTTAACCGAATTACATCCGAACAAGGGCTTTCTCAAAGTGTTGTTAATTGCATTTTGGAAGATAATAAAGGGTTTATGTGGTTTGGTACGCAAGACGGATTAAACAAATACGATGGCTATGAAACCACTGTTTTTAAGCACAATCCAGTAGATTCCAATTCTCTTTCCAATAATTTTATTTATTCGCTTTATCAGGATGAAAACAATATTTTATGGATTGGCACCAATGGCAGTGGTTTGGATGGTTTTGATTTGTACACACGTAAATTTAAGCACTACGAAACTAACTTGTCGGATACTTCCTCCATTAGCAATAACAATGTGTGGACGATTATTGAAGGCAATGACGGTTTGCTTTGGATGGGCACGGATTATGGCTTAAATTCCTTCGATAGAAAAACACATCAGTTTAAACGTTATTTCAATCATTACTCGGATTCCTCGAGCACTGCAGGAAATATGATTTACGCACTTCATCAAGATAAAGATGGAACTATTTGGGTAGGCACAGGTGCTGGATTGTATGCTTTTAATACGAAAAATGGACATTTCAAAAATTATCCGACACATGATAAAAATGCAAAAATATCCGATTATCTGAGAGATAAAATAAAAGGAATTTACGAGGACAAAAAAAATAATTTGTGGATTGCTACCGATGGCGGCGGATTGGGTGAATTCGATATCGCCACCAAAACGTTTGAACATTTTTTACAAAGCAATCCAATAGATAGTAGTAGCCTTTCTTCGGATCATGTTACTTCTATTGTTCAAGATCCAAACGGGAAATTGTGGATAGGGTCTTTTTATGGAGGAATCACGTGTTACGACGTAAATGAAAATCAATTTACACGTTATTATCATGACGATCAAAACCCCAAAAGCTTGGTGAATAATGATGTGAAATGCCTTTGTATGGATCGCCAAGGTATTTTGTGGATTGGCACGCAAAGTGGAATCAGCTTGCATTTTAAAACAAGCAATCAATTTACACTTTACAAAAACAACAGCACAAAACAAGGCAGTAATTGCGTTATGGGATTAATGCAAGATAGAAATGGATTGCTTTGGCTCTCTACCAACGGAGCAGGAATATTTACCTTGGATCAAAAATCAAATACATATACACCTTATGCAGAATTGACAAAAGGGGTGGATAACAATGCGGCTTTGTCTTTGTTTCAGGATAAGGAAGGAATTGTTTGGGTTGGTACGTGGGGGAACGGTTTGGCTGCGTATAATGAAGAAACGAAAACGACGGTACATTACAATCAGTCAAATAGTCCTTTAAAAGGTGGAGCAGAAACGGTTACGTGTATCACGCAAGATCCTTTTGGATTGTTGTGGTTCGGAACGTATGGAGGTGGTTTATTTTCTTTCAACAAAAAAACGGGACAATTTACCAATTATACGATGAATAATGGTTTGAGCAGTAATAATATTTACTGTGTTTTCGTAGCTAAAAATAAAAATTTATGGATTGGAACAGATGGTGGTGGAATTTTAATTCGGGATGCTCAAACAGGAAAAATAACAACGCTTAAAACTGATAAAACCGAAAAAAATTCATTGTCTGCCAACACGGTGTATTGTGTTTACGAAGACAAATCAGGAATGATGTGGTTGGGTACAAATATCGGTTTGGATAAATACAACCCGTTCATACATCAATTTACCGATTATTTTGAAAAAGATGGTTTGCCCAACGATGTGATTTACGGCATCCTTCCTGATGCAGATGGAAATCTTTGGATGAGTACAAACAAAGGACTTTCGCGCTTCAACCCGAACGCCTCGAATACGGATGGTTCTGCATTTCGAAATTACGATGTAAACGATGGCTTGCAAGGAAAGGAATTTAATCAAGGAGCATATTTTAAAGGAAAATCGGGAGAATTATTTTTTGGAGGTGTCAATGGTGTAAATAGTTTTTTTCCGAATAAAATAAAAGGCAATGAGCACATTCCGCTGGTGTATATCACATCGTATAAATTATTCGGAAAAGAGGCGGTGTTAGATACTGCGATTAGTTCGAAAAAGTACATCCAACTCTCTTGGAAAGATAATTTTTTCTCCTTCGATTTTGTCGCCTTGGATTATGAAATGCCGCTTCAAAATAAGTATCAATACAAGTTGGATGGCGTGGACGAGGATTGGTCGCCACCCACTACGCGGCGGTTTGCAAGCTACACCCAATTGAGTGGCGGCGATTATGTATTGCACGTTCGTGCTTGTAATAATGACGGCGTTTGGAACAATAAAGGAACTGTTTTATACATCCGGATTATTCCACCGTTTTGGCGGACAAAATGGTTTTATACTCTTTGTATTTTGTTGATTATTACAGGTGTTTTTGGATTTATCCGTTACCGCACACGTAGCATTCAAAAAGAGAAAAAAATATTGGAGAATAAAGTAAACGAGCGAACCAAAGAATTAGCACAAAAAAACAAAGATATTACCAGCAGTATTCGCTATGCGAAACGAATACAAGAAGCTATTTTACCTCCTCAAAAACAAATTTTTTCGCACTTTAAAAATGCTTTTATTGTTTATAAACCGAAAGACATTGTGAGCGGTGATTTTTATTGGTTTGCCGAAAAAGGTGAAAAAACAATTATCGCTACGGTGGATTGTACTGGACATGGCGTTCCTGGTGCATTCATGTCCATGATTGGACATAATTTATTAAATCAAATTGTAATTGAAAAAGGCATTATCAGTCCTTCCGAAATTTTGAACGAATTGCATCACGGCGTGCAAAGTGCCCTCAAACAAGGCGAACACAACATTGATACAAATGATGGAATGGACATCGCGCTTTGCGCCATTGATGTAGACAAACGCGAAGTGCAATTTGCAGGAGCGTATCGCCCTTTGTTTATTATTAATAATACGAATTTTGAAAAAATAGAACCCGATAAATTTCCGATTGGCGGCACACAAATGGAATTTAAGCCATTTACCAATCACACTAAAAAGTTAAAAGAAGGAGATGCTATTTATATTTTTTCCGACGGTTATGCCGATCAATTTGGTGGTAAAGACGGCAAGAAATTTATGGTAAAACGTTTTCAGGAATTGCTCATTTCCTCCCAAACACTTTCGATGCAAGAGCAAGGAAAATTATTGGATACAACCATCGAAAATTGGAAAGGTGATTTTCAGCAAGTAGACGATATTTTGGTCATCGGAATCCGCTTGTAAAAACAACCTTCAAAAAAATATTTTTTCGAAGGCGAAAAAGAACAGACAAAAAATTAGGCTGAAAATTTATTTTTTCGCACCGAGAACTTTTGGAACTTTAAAAAAATCGGAATCCTTTTTGGGAGCATTTTGCATTGCTTCTTGATGCGTAATAATTTGCTTTACTTCATCTTCGCGCAAAACGTTTACCTCGTCGCTCATGTAAATCAAGGGTTCAATATTTTCGGTGTCGAGTTCTTTTAATTTATCTACGAAAGAAATAATGCGCGCTAAATCCTTCACCATTTCTTTTTTGGTGTTTGCATCAAATTCTAAGCGTGCCAAAATGGCTAATTTATCAACGGTTGATTCATCTATTTGCATCGTATTTATTTTTTGCGTCCTGCATTTTTTGCCGAACATTCGTTTTCAAAGATAGTAAATCGTCCAAATTCATGCCTTTGGTTTCGATGGGTTTGTGAATAATTGCTTTGGCGATGCCTGGTTGTCCATGTGCTTTAAAAAATGCGCCGGTTTGAATCAAGCGCCAATTGTTTAAAAAAGTAATGGCAACAATGGGAACTTGCTTTTCGATGGCAAGTCGGAAAGCTCCATTTTTAAAGGCTTTTAATTCGCCTGCGGTGGAAATAGTAGCTTCCGGAAAAATAAAAATATTTTGTCCTTTATCTAAAATAGCGGCGGCTTCGGTAAATGCTTTGTGCGAATCCACGTTGCTTTTTCGGTTCACTAAAATATTCATTTTCTTGAAAAAAATATTGAACAAAGGCGCTTTCGCGAGTTCTTGTTTTCCCATAAAAATAAAATAATCGGGAATGAGATAATAACACGTTACAATGTCTAAATACGAACTGTGATTGGCGCAGAAAACGCAAGGTTGTGGAAGATTTTTAATGTCAATTTCGTTTTCGGAACGAACGCGTATTCCGGGGAAAAATAAAATCCATTTTGCCCAAAAACGCATCAGCCGAAAGGCGCCGAAAAATCTTTTTTCGGACGATAAATAAAATGCAAAAAAAGGATACAGCAAAATCAATCCAAGTGCAAAATTGAGCACGAAAAGTATTTTCCAAAGTGTACGGAATACGGCAATTACAACTTTCATTTGTACAAATTTACGTAAATTATCAAAAAACAGATGTTCTTTGTTGATTATATATTACAGAAGTAGTATATTTGCAACCCTTTTGCAATTTTCGTTGTGAAAAATTAATTTTTTGAGAAAGAGAAAATGAATCCATCGGTAAAATTTTTTTCAGGAACAGCGTCCCAGCAAATTGCCGGAAAAATAGCGCACGAATACGGAATAGAATTAGGAAAGGTAACTGTTTCGCGCTTTAGCGACGGGGAATTTCAACCTTCTTTTGAAGAAACAGTTCGCGGCAGCGATGTATATATTTTTCAATCTACTTTTCCGCCAACGGATAATTTATTTGAACTTTTATTGATGATTGATGCGGCTAAGAGAGCTTCTGCCAATCACATTGTGGCAGTAATTCCGTATTTCGGATTTGCACGGCAAGATAGAAAAGATCAACCGCGTGTGGCGATTGGTGCAAAAATGGTAGCGAAAATGTTGGAAGCAGCAGGCGTAAATCGCATCATGACAATGGATTTACATGCCGATCAAATACAAGGCTTTTTTGAAATTCCAGTAGATCATTTGTATGCTTCGTCTATTTTTTTACCGTATATAAAAAGTCTGCAATTACCTAATTTAACAATGGCTGCGCCTGATACCGGTGGAACAAAACGTGCCAATGCGTATGCAAAATATTTTAATTCGGAAATGGCGATTTGTTACAAGCAACGCAAAAAAGCAAATGTGATTCAGAGCATGACCGTAATTGGTGATGTAGAAGGTAGAGATGTTGTGTTGGTGGATGATATTATTGATACCGCCGGAACTTTGTGTACCGCTGCGGATATGATGATGGATAAAGGTGCAACGAGCGTAAGAGCAGTTTGTACGCATCCGATTCTTTCTGGAAAAGCGTTTGAAAGATTGGAAAATTCAAAAATAAATGAATTGATTGTAACGGATACAATTCCCTTGAAACAACAACATCCGAAAATAAAAGTATTGAGTTCATCTGCTTTGTTTGCAGATGTGATCAAAAAATTAGTTTCGCATGAAAGTATCAGTTCACATTTTGTAGTGTAATTCAATAAAAATAAATATAAACCAAATAAATTAAACCATGAAATCAGTATCTATTAGCGGTTCACCACGTGTGGACGTAGGGAAAAAAGATGCCAAAGCGTTGAGAAATGAAGGTCGCGTGCCTTGCGTTATATACGGAGGCACAGAACAAGTTCATTTTTCGGTAATCGAAAAAGACTTTAAAAACTTGGTGTATTCTCCGGATGTACACAGCGTAAAATTGGATGTAGATGGAAAAAAATTCGAAGCCATCATGCAAGAAGTACAATTTCACAAAATAAAAGAACAAATTTTACACGTTGATTTTTTGCAAGTTTTACCAGGGAAACCAGTTGTAATGAATCTTCCAGTGAAAACAAAAGGAAACGCAGCCGGTGTAAAAGCAGGTGGGAAATTGAATACAAAATTAAGAAGTCTTAAAGTAAGAGGCTTGGTACAAGATGTTCCGGATGATATTACATTAGACGTAGAATCATTGGAACTTAATCAAGCTATTCGTGTTGCGGACATCAAAATAAAAGGACTTGAATTGTTGGATGCACCAAACGTAACTGTTGTTTCTGTACAAATAACAAGAGCGGTTGTAGAAGAAGCTAAACCAGCAGCAGGCGCAGCAGCTCCGGCAGCAGGTGCAGCAGCTCCAGCGGCAGGCGCAGCAGCTCCTAAAGCAGGCGCCGTAGCTCCGAAAGCGGATGCGAAAAAACCAGACGCTAAAAAATAAAAATAAGCCATGAAATTCTTAATTGTAGGATTAGGAAATATTGGCGATGAGTACGAAAATACCCGTCATAATATCGGATTTAAAATACTGGACACTCTCGCGAGAACGTCCAGTATTTTTTTTGATTCCAATAGCCGCTTGGCTTTTACAACAGAATATCGTTTTAAAGGACGAATTTTTATTCTGATAAAACCTACCACATACATGAATTTGAGTGGAAAAGCGGTGAATTATTGGATGCAGAAAGAACACATTCCCTTGGAAAATGTATTGGTGATTACCGACGACATTGCTTTGCCATTCGGCGCTTTGCGGATGAAAACAAAAGGGAGTGACGGTGGACATAACGGATTAAAAAGCATTAACGAAACACTCGGAACGACGGATTATACACGTTTGCGTTTTGGTGTGGGAAACGATTTTCCGAAAGGAAGACAAGTAGAATACGTGTTGGGAAAATGGTCGGAAGAGGACGAAAAAAAAATTTCCGCTCGCATCGAAATGGCGATTGAAATGATAAAATCTTTTGCTACCACAGGTACACAACACACAATGACGGCTTACAACAACAAATAAATCACCTTCAAAAAATGTATTTTTTCGAACGACAAAAAATGTATTTTTGATTTAGGGAAACACAATAATGCCCTTCTATATTGATACCATGCTCGATAACAAAGTCAATACTTCAACTTCGCGCTTACAAGGGCATGCGCCATAAATATCATATGATGTTGTTTTAATGAGCTTAAATTATTTATAAAAAATGAATATACAAAAAATAATGTTTGATCCATTGTGGTTTTACCCTATTGGGATTTTTTTTTTCGGAATCTTTTTTATAAAAAAATGGAAAAGACAGAGAGTAATGAATCCTAATCCCATTTCAATGCGCAGGTTTTAATTTATTGTGTCCGTCGACAGTAATAATTGATGTCGTTTTTTTATTAAATGGACTTTGTAATCATCCGTTTAATCTGCCAACCTTTTTGAGGGACCCATTGCCATCTCGTTGTAAATGTCCCCTTTACTTTTACCGTGTCTTTTCCTGCTATCAAGTCTGTTTGAGCATAATGTCCAGTTTGGAAAGCGGTATCTCGACTAATTTTTATTGAATCAGAAATGGATTGCTGAGACAACACTTTTACGTTTTTAAAAGAAGATAAGAATTTCCGAATAGAATCTCTTCCAATGGCAATATTTCCCAAATTCCCATCGTTGGTATATAACATCGAAATAGAATCAGCATCTAATTTTAAAATCAAATTATCATATTGCTTTAATGAGGATTCAATTTCTGTTTTACTATGTTTATCTGTTTTGCACGAAAAAAAGTTTAAACAAATAATGCTGCCGATAAAAAGAAAACAGAGTGATTTTTTCATAGCGTTTTTTTTGTTGTCGAATTTGGTACTAATATTAAAACTGTCCAGATTATTCTGATTATTTATTTTAGAGTTTAGTAAGGACAGAACCTTTATGAGCTGCAATGTGATCCGTCTTGTTACTTTTTATTTCATATTGAGGTTCTTCTTCCGTAGCATGGTGTGTATATCCTTTGTAATTAAAATCTTTTGTATGAATTTTAATGATAGTTCCTGAAACTCGCCCTGCTTCAGAGTTCCAACTTACTTTGTCGCCCTTTTTAAATTTTATTTTCATCTGAATATAATTTATTCTTTGATTGTCGGATAGAATTCGCAGGAGATATATTCATCCTTAATTGTGTTTAACGAACATGAATTTTGCGCTTCGTATTTTTTCTTTTTCGTTGTAAATGAAAGCTGACTTTATTCTGTATTATGCAATGTTACTATATACTTGTCAATATACATCTGTTTTTCTTTCGATTTATATTGCTGGATGTATCGCGGATGTTCCAATGCTTTTATGCTGCCAAATAACTTTGCTTCCTTATTTAGTTTTTGAATAAAATCTGCATTTTTCTTTCCCAGTACAAAAACTTCCGAAGTATCTAATCCCAGTTTGATGTGTTTTTTTAAGGACAAAATCATAAAGTCTTTTACCATTTCAAAAAGCAGAGGGTCATCATAATAATTGGCATTTAACCATTTGCCATCTGCTGTTTGGCGAACAATGGCTAAAGGAAATGGCGAGTTAATATAAAATTGTTTATAGAATTCTTTCGCTCCACCATATTCAGTAATCATATCATACATAAAAACAG